>JAUNOI010000007.1:0-17635 GCA_030531165.1 Lachnospiraceae bacterium | reverse complement strand
TCTTTTCCCGACAAATGCATTTCAGGGTGGAGCAGGAACCTCCACTCATATGAATGTCAATGAAGTGGTCTCGCATTTCGCCAGCGAATACGCTGGATACAAGATCGATCCACTCGACGACGTTAACCTCTTTCAATCAACAAACGATGTATATCCTACCGCTCTCCGCATTGCATCCATTCAATGGATTCGAAAATTAAGCGACGAAGTTTCAAAACTTCAGGAATCTCTGCAAAAGAAAGAACTGGAATGGGACATGATCATGAAAATGGGTCGCACAGAGCTAATGGATGCACAGATTATATCTCTTGGACAGGAATTTGGAGCTTATGCGCAGGCAATCGCAAGAGATCGATGGCGTATCTACAAAGTCGAGGAACGGCTTCGACAAATTAATCTCGGCGGCACAGCTGTCGGAACCGGCAGCACCGCCAGCCGCAAATACAGTTTTCGTGTCATTGAATTTTTGCGGGAGGATACCGGAATCGGTTTATCACGTGCAGAATACCCGATGGATCTAACCCAGAACAATGATGTATTTGTGGAAGTATCCGGACTTTTAAAAGCCCTATCCGTGAATTTAATGAAAATCAGCAATGACCTCCGCATTATGAATTCCAATCCATTTCAGGAAATTAAATTAAAGCCTCTGCAAAAAGGCTCTACCATTATGCCAGGAAAAATAAATCCGGTCATTCCTGAAATGACAATCCAGGTTTCCTTACAGGTAATGGCCTACGATTCCTCAATTTCCTATGCGGCAGCAAGCGGAAACCTGGAACTAAACGCCTTCCTTCCGCTAATCGCATACAACCTGCTTAACAGCCTGGAAATGCTGTGCAATACCGTTTCCATTTTCCGCACAAAATGCATCGAACCTTTGCAGGCCTGCGAAGAAGGCTGCCGCTCGCATCTGGATTCCATCGTCATCTATGGTACCGCTTTACTTCCTTATATCGGATATGAAAAAGCATCTGACTTGATAAAGAAAAGCAATTATCAAAAAGAACGTTTAAAAGAGTTGTTAAAAACAGATACTGAAATGACAGATACGCAGATAGAATCCGTGTTCTCTCTGGAACATACATCAACTTATCGCTAAAAAGAATCCCCTCTATGATTGTGGCTGTACGACAGGATATCACGACACTTATGATTCCGTCATACAGCCACCTCCTTATAAAACATGGTTAATTGCATAGAAAATCGAAAAGAACTGCCTTCGCAATAAAAAATTTACTTTCTCACCATATCTCTGGTAATTTCACGAATAGAATGTGCGCCGCACATCTGCATCGTATCTTTTAATTCACCCGCAATTTTATCAATATATGCCTGAACGCCTTCACTGCCTCCTCCATAGACGGAGACGACAAATGGCCGACAGATCAGAACACCGTCTGCCCCAAGAGCCAGAGCTTTAAACACATCCGTACCCGAACGAATGCCTCCATCCACAAAAATCTTCATGGAATCGCCGACTTCATCTGCAATTGCTTCTAATACTTCAGCAGTTGCCGGACACTGGTCCAGTACGCGTCCTCCATGATTTGAAACAACAATTGCAGCTGCTCCTGCCTCCTTCGCCTTTCTGGCTCCTTTCACCGTCATAACTCCCTTTACGATAAATGGTACACCCGCCATCTGAACAATTCGGGCAAGTTCTTCTACTGTCTTACATCCCGCAGGCGGATCCATATTTTTTAGAAATGGCAGCCCTGCCGCATCTATATCCATTGCTGCTGCAAAGGCTCCTGCATCATGTACCAGCTCCATCTTCTCTTTAATCGTATCCAAATTCCATGGTTTGATCGTCGGTACACCCAATCCATCATTTTCTTTTACTGCCTGTGTTGCCGCCTCCATCACGAGAGGATTTGTTCCATCCCCTGTAAATGCTGCAATCCCTGCTTTCTTGCAAGACGAAACCAAAATTTTGTTATAAGATATATCGTCATATTTTTCACTATAATGGAGATTCACAGCGCCCACCGGACCAGCAAAAAACGGATATGCAAATTCTTTTCCAAATAATGTGCAGGACGTATCAACATCACCGCCCGCACATAAGGTATCCATATTCACACGAATTTCCTGCCATTTATCATAATTGCGGATTGCTGTATCTCCAATCCCCTTTGCACCCGGTCCCGGAATCTGATTGCCGCATGCCTTTCCGTTACAAACAGGACATGCTTTGCAGTATCCGCCGATATCACCGCGTGCCTGTTCTAATACTTGATTATAATTCATTTTTACTTCCTCTTCATAGTAAAAGACCTGCCATAAACATGGCAGGCCTTTCTATCCAATCTTTATTAAGATCTAGCTCTTTCTTCTAATAAAGCTTTTACTTCAGCTTCTGTCTTTAATGCCATAGCTTCTTCAGCTAATGCTTTACATTCATCCATCGTCCATAAAGACATCGTCTTACGAGCCTGTAAAACAGATGTTGCACTAACTGAAAATTCATTCAGTCCAAATGCGAGTAATAATGGAATCATAAGTGGATCAGCTGCTGCTTCACCACACATACCAGCCATAATGCCTTCTTTATTAGCAGCACCGATGATGTTGCGAATAGAACGAAGAACTGCTGGATTATAAGTAGAGTACAGATAAGCAACGTCAGGGTTACCTCTATCTGCAGCCATCGTATATCCTGTCAGGTCGTTTGTACCGATACTGAAGAAGTCAGCTTCTTCTGCTAAAATATCAGCGATCAGGCTTGCTGCTGCTGTTTCCATCATAACGCCGACTTGGATATCTTTATCGTATGCGATTCCCTCTGCATCTAATTCTGCTTTCAGATCTTCGATAATTGCTTTTACAGCTCTTAATTCGTCTACACATGTTACCAATGGAACCATGATACGAATCTTACCAAAGGCAGATGCTCTTAATAAGGCTCTCAGCTGTGGTTTATAAATATCTTCAATTCTCTGTAAACAGAAACGTACAGCACGGAAACCTAAGAATGGATTCTCTTCTGTAGGAAGTCCTAAGTAAGGAAGTGCCTTATCACCACCGATATCCAGTGTACGAATAATAACAGGCTTTCCTTCTAATGTCTCTGCTACTGTCTTATATGCTTCAAACTGTGATTCTTCTGATGGGATAGAATCGCTGTCCATGAATAAGAATTCTGTTCTGAAAAGACCAACGCCTTCTCCATCGCGTTCTAACACGCCCGGAGCTTCATCAGGTCCACCAATATTACATACTAATTCTACCACATGTCCATCTGCTGTCTGAGAAGGTTTACCAACAAATTTTGCCAAAGCAGCTTTTGCTTCCAAATAAGCATCGCGTTTTGCTTTATATTCTTCTAATACAGATTCTTCCGGATTAATGTATACTTCACCTGTAGATCCATCCAATACTACAACATCGCCGTCTTTTACGATAGTTGTAATCTCAGGAATTGATAATACAGCAGGAATCTCCATAGAACGGCAAATAATAGCACTGTGAGAAGTCTTTCCACCGATCTCTGTTAAAACACCTTCGATATTTTCCGGAACAAATCCAGCTGTCATAGATGGTGTTAAATCTTCTGCTACAAAAATCGTCTCTGCAGGAGCAGCTCCGATGTCTGTTTCTTCCACACCTAAGAGAATCTTAATCAGACGAGTCTTAATGTCGCCTAAGTCAGAGGCTCTCTGCTGAGTCAATTCATCCTCAGCCATAGAGAAAATCATCGCGAAGAAATCACAAGCTTCTTCTACTGCAGCTTCAGCATTAATAGATTCATCATCAATCTTCTGCTCGATCTGTTCTGAAATCGCCGGATCCTGAATCATCATAATATGTCCCTGAAGGATCTCAGCCTCAGCTTCACCAGCAGTTACTTTCATACTCTCTGCTAATGCAGTTGTCTTTTCTACGAAAACATCAATTGCATCGGCTAATCTTTTCTTTTCAGCTTCTTTATCAGTAATGGTTGTCTTAGTGTAATTTAATTCCTGTTCTTTGATAATTACAACTTTACCGATACCAATACCTGCAGAAGCTCCAATCCCTTTATACATGAGCCACCTCGTTCGTCAATTGAAATTATTCGCCTAAACCAGATTCGATTAATTCTGTTGCATGTGCTAATGCAGCTTCTTCATCTGGACCTTCGCATACTAATTCAATTTCAGAACCATATTTGATACAAGCACCAATGATGTTTAATAAACTTTTAGCGTTGATTTTTTTGTCATTGTAAACGATTGTTACATCAGATTCGAATTTTGTTACAGCCTTTGCTAAAACTCCTGCTGGTCTCATGTGTAAGCCCTGTTCATTCTGTACTACAAATTTTTTTGATACCATAATAATATTCTCCTTTTTCTTATAAAATTTCGTTTAGTGGGATTCATGTAATCACATTATAAAACGAAAGCCATCGACCTTCGTTCTTTTACAATAATGACAATCATCCAACCCATTAATTATGTTAAAATTCTACCATGCTGATGGGTAAAAAGTCAATAGTAGTAGTGCATTTTTTATATATTTATGCATCTATATTTAAACATTTTAACCAAAAATAACGAGAAATCCTATGTTTTTAAAAGGAAATGTTTTCGTCATTTTTCACATTTTAGAATAACCCCGTCATTTCGGCCGGAATATAAGCCTCTATATAAATTCCATCATCCTGATATTCTTCCGACAATAAAATTCCATATTTGCGAATCTTCTGAATCTGCCCGGCATCTGAATACGGATACACTTTTTCCACATAGATCTGTCCCTCCATCAAAGTGTCCTCGATCATCTTTAGCAGTTCTTCCGTGTAAACGTTTTCTTTTGCAGAAATACATATGACTTCATCTGCATTTGCATCTTTGAAAAAAGCGCCATCTTCCGTTTTATCAATCTTATTAAAGACGGTGATGATCTTTTTATTTTGTATTTCTAATTGACGAAAGGTATCATACACTGCTGCCATCTGTTTTTCCCGCTGTGGATTCGATGCATCCACGACATGGAGAATCAGATCGCTGTATTTTGCTTCTTCCAGAGTACTTCGAAAAGCATCGACCAGATGATGCGGCAGCTTACGGATAAATCCAACAGTATCAGTCATTAAAACTTCCTGTCCGCACGGCAGTTCTACCGTTCTGGTCGTAGGATCCAGCGTTGCAAATAATTTGTCTTCCTCTAATACACCTGCATCTGTATACAAATTTAATAATGTTGACTTTCCTGCATTCGTATATCCAGCAATACAGACAACTGGTATATGAGTTTTGCTACGTTTCTGACGCTGTACCTCTCGGTGCTTCACAACCTGTTTCAGTTCTTTTGAAAGATGTCCGATTCTTTTTCTGATCAAACGGCGATCCAACTCCAGTTTCTTTTCACCGGGACCTCTTGTACCAATTCCACCACCCAGACGGGACAGAGAAGTTCCATATCCTGTCAGCCTGGTTGCATGATAACGGAGCTGAGCAAGTTCCACCTGGATCTTTCCTTCTTTTGTACGTGCTCTTGAAGCAAAAATATCCAGAATGACCAACGTCCGGTCCATGACTTTACAGTCCAGCTCCATTTCCAGATTACGTATCTGTACCGGACTTAATTCATCATCACAAACAATGCCATCCGCATCCAATTCCCAGATCAGATCTTTTATCTCCTGAATCTTACCACTTCCGATATAGGTACTGCTATGAATCATCTCCCTGTTCTGGATACATCGTCCGACCGGAACTGCTCCTGCCGTTTGGACCAGCTCTTCTAATTCATCCAGAGATTCTTCCACTTCCTGCCCATCATCCAGACAGACTGCCACAAGTATGACTCTTTCCAGTTTTTGATTCTGTTCAAATTCAAATTTACTCATAATTATCTTGTTTCCAAAAATTCCTTTTCTCTCTTCCCGTTTTCATCGTCCGGATAGGTTTTACAATAGCTTTTTGCCGCATCCAGCGCTTTATCGTATTCCAGCATTTTTTCAAAAACAACGACCTTTGCATAAGCGATTTCCTGCTCCATAGAAGTTACCGGTACATCCTGGGCATCCTCTAAAATCGCAAGCGCATCATCATATTGCTCATTCTCAATATAATACCCATACAAATAATAGTATCCAATTCCGTCCTTTTTATCGGCGCTGATTGCTTTTTCGTAGTTCTCAACTGCTTTCTTCTGATTGCCGTTTTGCTGAAAAGCAAATCCCTCTAATGCGTATGCACGTGCTTCCTCACGTTTGTCTGCAATCTTTTCATATATCTCTGCTGCCTCTTTGTATCTTCCCAGATAAATCAGACATTCTCCTTCATAATACCGGATATTTTTCTTAGAAGTCAAAATCGTATGCTTTTTTTCCGCCTTCAAAAAACTATTATATGCCTTCTCGTATTTATTATCCGCCAGATAATCAACACCATTATTTACCGCTATTTTTTGTGTAATAATCTCAAATCCAAAAAATAAAACAAGGACTGCTGCAATCACACACCCGGCAAGCATTGCAGTTTTCTTTTTATTCTCTAATTCCATCTTCATTCCTCCTACAGGCGAACGCTGATTCCCCGCTTTCTTAAATCTGCTTTTAAATCGTTAATCTCTAATTCCTTAAAATGGAAAAGCGAAGCAGCTAAGGCAGCATCGGCTTTTCCTTCCGTTAATACATCATAAAAATGATCCTTATTCCCAGCACCACCGGATGCAATGACCGGAATCGATACCTTCTCTGAAATCATACGCGTTAATTCCACATCATATCCTGCTTTTGTACCATCACAGTCCATACTCGTAAGCAAAATCTCACCTGCACCGCGCCTTTCAGCTTCAACCGCCCACTCAACTGCATCAAGTCCCACATTAATACGGCCGCCGTTTTTATACACATCCCAGCCCGATCCATCTGCACGGCGCTTTGCATCGATTGCGACAACGACACACTGGCTGCCAAATTTGTCCGCAGCATCTGAAATCAGGTTCGGTGTATTGATCGCAGAGGAATTGATCGAGATTTTGTCTGCTCCTTCTCGTAAAATAGCCTTGAAATCATCCACAGTCCGGATTCCTCCGCCAACTGTAAACGGAATAAAAACCGTCTCCGCTACTCTTCTGACCATATCGATCATAATGTTTCTCGCATCAGACGATGCTGTAATATCTAAAAATACAAGTTCATCTGCACCGGCAGCATCATAAGCAGCTCCAATCGCTACCGGATCTCCGGCATCGATCAGATTCACAAAATTAACTCCCTTTACAACACGTCCGCCGGTTACATCTAAACATGGAATAATTCTTTTTGTATGCATGATATCCTCCTAAAGTTCAATAAAGTTTTTCAAAATTTTAAGTCCGACTGTACTGCTCTTTTCCGGGTGGAATTGGCATGCAAATACATTGTCTTTCTCTACAGAAGCATGAATGGAAGTGGAATATTCCGTCGTTGCAGCAACAATATCCTCTTTTGCCTTTAAATAATACGAATGTACAAAATATACATATGGATTCCCTTCAATCCCTTTAAATAACGTCGCTCCATCTGTAATGTCCAGCGAGTTCCAACCCATATGTGGAATTTTTAATCCCTCTTTTGCAGGAATCCTCAAAATCTCACCGTCTAAGATTCCTAGTCCAGAAACTCCTTTGCTCTCATCACTGTTCTTAAACAACAGCTGCAGTCCGAGACAGATACCCAGAAATGGTTTCTTTTGGTCTACAACGTCGTAGATTGTATTTTTCAATCCATATGCATTCACTTTCTCCATAGCATCTCCAAATGCTCCAACTCCAGGCAAAATTACCTTATCGCTGTTTAAAATCAAATCCTTGTCCCGTGTAATCACAGCCTCCTCACCTAAAAACTGTACTGCCTTTTCCACACTCTTTATATTCCCTGCATCATAATCAATAATTGCTATCATTTACTCATCCTCTTTCATTCTTAAAAAATCTACACTGTCCATAGCTATCGATTCTGCTTTGTCGCTTATCTCTTCGCCAATCTGATACAAATGCTTATGAACACGAATCATATGCGCTTTTTTATTATAAAATGCAATTTTCTCAAATGGCCACTTAAATAAATTCGGAAGTTCAAATCCTTCTCCAAGTTCAAGAATCAGAACTTTTTTATTGATCGTTCCCTGAAGCCATTTTGTATAATAACCCCAAAGCTGTAAATATCCTTCTTCTAAATATTTTCCAGCAGTCTCCTCTCTTCGAATATTAAACACAAACTCTTTTCCGCATTTTGGGCACTGTAATGTATCATACTGCCCTGTTTTTTCATAATAACCGATCAGATCAGACGTTCCGGACAACGCTGGATACAGGCGGTGCTCACATGGTCCGCTGCACTGAAAGAACTCTCCCGTACCACAAGGTACAACAACACGGTCGCTCCTTAAATCTGATTTATAGAGCAGATTATCCATATTACTTGAAATAACAAAATAATTCTTGCCTTTTAATGCATCCGCAAGCTCATCAAAATACGGCACATGATCTACCGACAGCAAATAATGGCGATAATAGATCTCCAGCATCTGATCCCGCTCTTTTCCCGAATCTTCTGCCAATAATCTCTCATACCCATGTAAGCCATGCTCCTTATAATAGTTCCGCACTTCGTCAGAATCTACAGGGATCAGTTTCTCAGCACACAATTCCCGTCCGATTCCGATAACAACCATATCTGCATTCTGAATCTGCTCTTTATACTTTTGTAACATATATGACTCCTTATTTATCTTTTTCATTCTATCTCACTCAATTATACCGAAAATACTGGTATTTGCAAATTTTTTCTTTTTAGTATATAATGATACAATCATTGAAAAGGAGGAAATGTCATGAAATCTAATGTTTACGTTGAATATCAGGGTCAGCAGACATTAATGAAAGATGTTTTAGCAAAAGTAAAAAAAGAATGGACAGCTGCTGGCAACAAAATCAAAGACATCGATACACTGGACATGTATGTAAAACCAGAAGAACATAAAGTATATTACGTAGTCAACGGTGAAGATGAGACATCTGGTTCTCTTGACCTGTAATTCGTTACATAGAAAAGCTTTATATCGATGACAAAAAAAGCTGCTGCACGAAATCAAATCGTTAGATTTCGTGCAGCAGTTTTTTTCATTTTACGCGAAGGCACAAGGAAAGCCGAACGCTTCATTGATCCCCCGCGAATTGATGAAACTCGTAAAACGTGTTTCATCCGATTTCCAGATCAAAATAAAATGCCGGTCCACCCTGCCGATTTTGTACACCATATCGATTACCGTGAGCTTCCATAATTGCGGCAACAATAGAAAGTCCTACGCCGCTTCCCCCGTATTCTCTCGTTCGTGCCTTGTCAACTTTATAAAATTTAATCCAGATCTTCTCCTGCTCTTCTTCTGGGATCAATTCTCCTTCATTATAGACCCAGACCCTGACATATTTATCGCGCATCTCCATCCAGATCTTAATTTTCCCATTCTCATAAACGTGATGAAACGCATTACTGATATAATTATTGATAACATCTTCAATCATGAATTCATCACCCCAGACATATACAGGAGTCATCTGACAGCATTCTACTGCTACCTGTTTTTGCTGAAAACGAATCTGATTTGCCTCAATCATGTTAAGCAGCAATTCTGTCAGGTCAAATCTCTTCATCTCCATCTGATTCTGTCCAAATTCAATCTGATTTAACGTCATAAGCTTCTGAACCATCTGATTCATCTTCTTTGCTTCATCAATAATAACATCACAATAAAACTCTCGGCTCTCCGGATCATCAGCAATATCATCCACAAGTCCTTCTGCATATCCCTGGATCAATGCAATCGGTGTTTTCAGCTCATGGGATACATGGGATAAAAACTCCTTCCTCATCTCATCAATTTGAATTTTCTTATCAATATCTTTCTGAAGCTCTATATTGGCAGATTTCAATTCGGAGATCGTCTCCTCCAGTTGTCCTGACAATTGATTCATACTGGCTCCAAGCTGCCCGATCTCATCGTTTGGCAGGTTCACCACACGGGCATCAAAATCCAGATTTGTCATGCGTTCAGCAATCCTTGACATTTCCTCAATCGGTCTGGTAAGCCTTCTCGTATACCAATACATAACAAAGGATGCCCCAACAGTCACAGCCATTGCTGCATAAGCAAGAAACCGAATCGCAATTCCAGCTGCTGTCTGCAAACCTTCTACAGAAGATCCGATTGCAATATAATAATGGTCGCCGAGCAGACCGATCAGATCAATACTCGTACTCCGTAATTTTGAATCTGTTCTCTGGCTGACCGAATATCCCTGTTCCTGAATATCTTTTCCCAACTGGGATTGAATTCCAAAAACCGTATTCCCTTGCAGTTCCTGCAGCATGCCATACATGCGTGTATACATCTTCCCATCCTGTCCGGTGGAAGAATAAACGGTTTCCAGAGTCAATCCGGTCAATGTTTCTTCTGATTTCGCAATAATGATCTTTAAATTATTTTTGGCAGCCAAACGTTCCAGATAAAGGGTACTGATCGAACCTTTTTTATCTAATTCTTTATCAATCACCTTATATACTTTTGTTAAGTTTTTCCGTTCACTGCGGACAAAATAGTTTTCCAGCATCGTCAAGCTAAGAATCCAGCATCCCAAAATAGAAATACCGAGCAAAACTATCAAGCAGACCGTCATTTTTATCCGCAAAGAATGTTGTTTTGTTCCCCGCTTTTTTTTCATTTATTCCGTAACCTCAAATTTGTATCCCATCCCCCAAATCGTTTTGATAAGCTCTCCTTTTTTTCCAAGTTTATTCCTCAGCTTTTTAACATGGGTATCGATGGTTCTCGCATCCCCGAAATAATCATAATTCCATACATGATTCAGAATATTTTCCCTTGATAAGGCAACATTTTTATTTCTCATAAAATAATTCAGCAATTCGAACTCTTTATAGCTCAGTTCTATGTCTTTGCCATCAACAATCACACGATGTGCGGTAATGTCCATGGTAATTCCACCCTCCTCCAGCACATCTTCCTGAAGCTGCATGCTTCTGCGCAGAATTGCTTCCACTCTGGCAACTAATATTTTAGGACTGAATGGTTTTGAAATATATTCATCCACACCGAGATCAAATCCAAGAAGCTCATCCTGTTCCTGTCCGCGTGCGGTTAACATGATAATCGGAACCTTCGACATTTTACGGATTTCCTTTACGACTTCCCATCCATCCATCTTTGGCATCATAACATCTAAAATTACTAAAGCAATGCTGTTGTCCGAAAAGAAAATATCCACAGCCTCTTCACCGTCTGCTGCTTCCAGAACCTGAAATCCTCTTTTCCTTAAAAAATCCTTGACCAGTTTTCGAATCCTGCTTTCATCATCAACAACTAAAACTTTTAACTCTTCCACACATTTGCCTCCTGTACTCGTTTTTACTATCATAACACAGATTTATGTGGAAAATGTGAACCAATTGATCCTGCTTTAGACAAATTGTGATCTATCGAAAACTTCTTCTCATGGAACTGGTGCAACAGAATAGCGGAACAACATAGGCAGTCTGGATTTTACCCATAGTCCGAGCCTAAACCGCTTCGCTTGACGGCTCGGAACATGAAAGCATACGGAACACCTCTCTTTTCCCATAACATGCGGATAGGAAAGCGAGCTTTCCTTCCGCATGATTTATGCGAAACAGTCATCTAACGATGCCTATGGTGTTCCTGCCTGCAGAATCCAGACAACCAGTTGTTCCAGCATTCTGTGCAATGTTCCATTCGAAGAAGTTTTCTACTGTCAGGTATCAGCCTTTCGTCTTTGGCTATGAACTGCAGCTTGATCATTGATAGCAAGAAAGCTTCTTTGAATGTGGCATTGTGCAGAGTATTTGTACAACTTGCAGTTCGGATTCTATACACAGGAGCACAGGCAGACGGCTTGTGCCGGATGCTTTCCATGAATACAGGCACAAAGGAAGCTTGCTTGCATTTGTGCCTATTCATGGGAAAGTTGTGTGCTCCGTCTGTTGCCAAAATCCGCCCAACCGTTCAAACGCAGTGCGTTTTGGGCGGACTCTTCGAAAAAGACGAACTGCTTATGTTGTACTTATGCTCTATCACACCAGCCGAATGAAAAGAAGGTTTCTTACTCAATGAATCACATTTTATTCCGCCCTCTGCTCCTGTCGCTCCTTCTTGATCTGACAATACTTCATCCAAACTCCGGAATACAAAATATTCCGAAGAATCTCCTCATACTCAATGATCGGAAGATATTCAAAACATTCTGAGGCCCCTGCCATCATCATCTTCAAAATCTCTTCGATCAAATCTTCCGATACATTTAAAAATGGATTATATGCTCCGTTTTTTCGGTCTTCTTCGAGATCATCATAAGCATCCATATAATAAATAAACTTTCCAAGATAAAATCCGAGCCTACGCAGTACATCGCTCCACTCATCCTCTTTCGGCACGAGAATCTCCCCGAACATCACACCCGTCAAATTCGCTGCTTCATCAATGTTATGCAGATTCCCCTTCTTTTCACATTCCGCAAGATTCTTCATATAGTTCAAAATGCTCTGATACTGCCGCGGATATTTTTTTGCAATTTTATGATATTCTTTTTTTTGCAAAAACATAAAAAAACGGCTTTTCAGATCATGATCGTCAATCCAATCATCTTCCCAGTTGTGATAAGCCAACAATAGATTCATATCCGCTGCATAATCACTCATCTCTGATATGATGACCTTCTTCTTTTCCAATGGATGGAATGGGCAGCGGATCCATTTTTGATCTTCTTTTGTATCATATAATCCGTTTAACAAAATTGATACAAATGTCATATCGAAGCTTAAAACCAATCGGGCACGCTGACCGTGGTTCTTCTTGAGTCTTTGACACAAACCACAGTAGCATGCCTGATAAATCTGATAATCTTTTATTTTAAGTTCCATATGATTTGTCGTAATATAACCAAACATACGAATCTCTCATTTCTCTAAAAAATAACTATGCAGTAATTGCATATGCTTCTTCCGCGCTGAATACTTCGAATCCATTTTCCTCTAACGCTTCTAATGCACGGTCAGATTCTGATACTTTTACAACCATGGAAGCAGAAGATTCTCCGGTTGCCATCGTATAAAGATAAGAAATCGTCACGCCGCCGAACGTTAGCACCTGAATTAATGTCTGCAACGATCCAACTTTATTCGGCAATTTTACCGCAAGTACATCAGTCAACGACGCACTGTAGCCTTCATCTGAAAGCACTTCCTTTGCCGCATGAGGATCTGATACGACCATACGTATCAACCCATATTCACTGACATCGGCAATCGTTGTTGATATCACATTGATATCATTCTTTGCAAGAATTGAGTAAACTTCTTCCAGCTTGCCGTGTCTGTTTTCAATAAAAACATTCAACTGCTTTATGTACATCTCTATATTCCTCCTAATCATCATTCTATCATCCTTTTCCTTGAGTTAAAGGATATCATAAATTCATGATTTTCGCAATTTTATATTGATAGAAAATGGCCAGCAGAATGATATATAAAATAAATATGTTTTACACGGCGATCATCTCGGCAACCTTATTCGCAACCATATGAATCATCCATCCCGGCAAAACAGAATCAACTACTTTTTTCAATTGACTATTCTATTAATTTCTTTGAATAATTCCACGATTTCTGCATTATCCGGATAATCCACGACATACACACCTCTGTCCGTTGAGATACTTTCTCCATCTGCTGATATTGAAAAGTGAAATTGGCTTTCATCATCCAGTATACATTCAAAATAATTTTCACAACCGCAAGGAGCTTCAGCAGGTTTTTTTTCTGCTTTTAGATATGCTTTCAGCTTGTTTAGCTGATCTTCTGTAAGCTTAAACCCATCCACATTTTCATCAATAGTCAAACCGGCACTTTGTATTGACTCAAAACCTTTTTCTCCCTGGCTTTCCCAATGAATCCATTCCTTTATAATCTTTTCTGCTTCCATTGAACGCAAAAAAACTTGATGATATTTTTTCCCTGTATCCGACTGAATCGAAATCTCTTTTTTAAAATCTTCTACATCATCCTTTTCAACGGAAATTTCGTGATATCCATTTCCAAAGTCCGTGATTCCAATTGTCCGAAATTCCCCATGACTATTCAAATACAGGATATGCGTTTCAATTTTCGGCATCTTTTTTAAAACATTTTCCGGGACATCATCTACAATTTCTGCATGCTCCAAGGCATCCATATATTGAACTAGTTCCGACTTTGACGGATAATATGCCTTCTCTTTTCGTGACCAACTCTTTATGCCGACACTTTTCATCTCACCTTGCGGAAAAACGATTTTTTTATCAGCAACTGTCACCTCGGATTCGTCCCGCTCTGCTCCATCTCGTACAACACTTTCATTCAAACTCCCAAGAGACAGATAATAACCTGAAGATATCGATGTATCTGCGTCTTGAGAAACTGTTTCCGGACTTTTTTCTCCTTTATCACTATAACCAGATTTTGGAGCACACCCTGTCAAACTCAAACTGAGCAAAATGATAAAACTCAACATAGTAACTATCAATAATTGTTTCTTAAATTCTCTCATTTATTTACCTTCTTTGATACCTGATATTTGATAAATCGCCTTCAGCCGTTTCCCGATCCGTTCTAAACTTCTGGATTCCGCAGTCTTTCTTCCATTTTTCACGAGAAGCGTATGATCCTCCGCAAAAACCTCCTGCACTTTTTTCATACCATCGGATACTGACCGCACCTTATACACCTGTTTTCCATCCTGAAGCCAGCCGTCATAGACCGGTATATCCCGCAGAATCGTCGGAATTCCACATGCAAGCGCCTCGAGCACGACGATTCCCTCGGTTTCCTCTTTGCTCAAAAAGGCAAAGACGTCCGCGCCGCAATAGGCATCCCTTAACTCACTCTGATTCACATAACCCGCAAACATCAGATTGCGCGGAGCATGTTTCATTGCCTTTTTTACATGTGCCGGAATGAATTTGGCATCAGTATATCCAAACCAGAGAAAACGAATTTCCGGCATCTGTTTTGCCAGTGCAATAAAATCCAGAATTCCTTTTCGTTCAATCATATGTCCCACCGAAATAACAACTTTTTCTTCCTTCCCGATATGGTACTTCGTTCGAAACCGTTCACCGCATGCCGCATCCCTCTGAAAGAAATCCGTATCTACACCGTTTGAAAGATGATAGATTGTTTTTTTGAGTCCATATCGAAGCAAAAGCTGTCTGGAATATGCGGTCGGTGTAATAATGATATCTCCCATCGAATAGCAAAAGCAGATCCATCGCTTGAACAATGGTGCAAACAGATCAGAACCGCAAAAAGATGATTTAAAATCCTCCATCGTGGAATGTGCATACCAGATTACCTTCTTTCCTTTCCTCTTTGCAATCATACACGCAAGCAAAGAATCCGGAAAAATCGTATTAATATGTATGATTTTTGTCTTCTTTTCCGGTTTCGTTACTACCCGGACTCCAACTTTTTCTAATGCTTTTTTCTGGTGAAGAACCGCCTGTCCAATCCCGCTCTTCGCTACAATTCCTTTTCCTCCCTGATAAAGATATACTTCCATCGTTTCCTCCTATACTATCCAAGTAAGAACCCTCTGCCATGCCGTACTTAAAAACAGACTGTATAAAAAGATTGAAAATGGCTTACATAGCCAAATAATAGCTGAAAATTTTCTCCCTGACATCGTTGTCGTACCCGCCAGATAACACAAAAAATCATCCGGTGCCACAGGAAAAAAGATTGCTGCTGCAAACATTTTATCAAAATATCCTTTATTCCGTGTCCATCGATCGTACTTTTCAATTGTTTTCTGTTTAAATAAAACAGGCAGCATAGGTCTTCCAAAATATCTCGCCACATAAAATGCAATCATGGAGCCAATGCAAATGCCGATATAATTACAGGCAAAGCCTTTTACTGTCCCAAATAAAATAACGCCTACCAGGCAGCTAATCCCTCCTGGAATAATTGGTATCACCACCTGCACAATCTGCAATATCGTAAATAAAACAGGACCCAACAATCCCATTCCAATGACAAACTGTTCCATCTTTTGCTGCGAGGTCAATACACCGGTATGGTATCCCCATATCGAAAGAACGATACAGACCGCAAAACTGAGTATCGATATAATGCGGATGCAAGCCTGTAGTCGTTTTCCTGTCACGCTGAAATCCTTTCTGGTTCTGATTTTACCTTTGTCAATGCTTTTTTGTATACCGATTCTACCGAACATGCAAAAGCATCAATTGAATACTTTTCACTGATTGTTTTTGCATTTTGGCAAAGCAACTGTTGATTTTGCAAATGATTTTGATATTCTTCCACTTTCTCAACAAGTTCCTGTTCTGACGTATATTGCCACCCATTGATGCCATTAAATAAAATATCATCCAGGCATTCATCTTTGCGGCAAAGAAGCGGCATTCCCGACGCCATAGCCTCTATATACGTAAGTCCCTGCGTCTCACTCGTCGAACCGCTGATAAACAGATCGCCCAACCGGTAATATTCCCATACCTCTTCTGGCGATACCATTCCTGTAAAAATCACCTGTTCTGAAAGCTCTTCTTCTTCAACATACTTTTCCAATGCTTCACGATAAGGTCCGTCTCCAACAAAAAGCAACGTAACCGCACGTTTTTTTAAATGCTTCATCGCAGACAATAACTCTTCACAGTTTTTCTCTTTTGACAGCCGCCCTATAAAAACAAGTACCGTATCGGATTCCGGAATCCGTAATTCCCTCTTCATTCGCTCAATCTCTGCCCGTTCCATTGGCTGATAAAAGCGATCTAAATCAATGCCGGTCGGCACGACTTCAATCGGTGCATACACATCATAATCTTCCAGCATCATTTTCACTTTTTCGGTCGGAGCAATCAGATAATCCGTATTCTCGCTGACCCATCTGGAAAATAACCTTACCGCTTTTTTCCCAAGTCTTAAACTCGGCGAAAAATAGTGCGTATAGTTTTCATATACCGTATGATACGTATGGATCATCGGAATTCCAGCTTTTTTAGCAATATAATGGGCGATAAAAAAGGTGCTGAATTCACAATTCGAATGTACAATGTCCGGATGCCAGTCAATAATCTCCTGTAACATCTTATGGCCCCTTGCCGTTCGGAGTCTGGCACCGGGATATACGATACCTGCACTCACAGAGCCGATAAAATAAACATCCTCTTTCATATAAGATTTGATTGTATTTGATAATGTCAAGATTCTCACTTCGTGTCCAAGTCCTTCCAATCCTCTTTTCAAATTGAGAATGGAGGTTACAACACCATTGACCGCTGAAGTATACCAATCTGATGTAATTAAAACTTTCATAATGTATTCTCCTAAGTAATATTAAGTCCAACTTCTAGCTTATATTCGTTATTATAATAGGGAAATCTTAACATTCAGATTATATAAAAATAAATAATTTCTTAATTTTTGAGTTTATATGTAAAAAAGAATTTAATTTCTTCGAATAGAAAAAGGTAGGTGTTCCAATATTCTGTCACACCTACCCATAAGAAAAAGTTTTCGACAAATCACAATTTCATAGATATTTTTCAACTTTTTCTTTCATCGCTT
>JAUNOI010000123.1 GCA_030531165.1 Lachnospiraceae bacterium | reverse complement strand
TCACGCCGATGTCCGAATGCCCCATCAGGTATTGGAGCGTCTTTGGATTCATGCCTGACTTTACCATGTTGCTGCAGTAGGTATGGCGGCAGACGTGAGGCATCACATTCGGCATCTGCACCCTGTAGATGTCATTGTACCGCTTGACCATACGGTTGAATCGGTGTTCCCAATGCATCGCCACCAGCGGCATTCCATCTTTATCCGTGAAAAGGAATCCTGTATGCCCATCCACCATTTCCCCGTGACAGTCTCTGTTCTGGGGAAGTTAACATTGCTGTAATCAATGAATGGTGTTGTCCAGCAAATTAATCGTTGCCTTAAACTCCAAATTAAATCAGACTTTTTCAAGTCACTACCCGTCTAATGCGTCACATTATTCGTCGGTAAATCAGCAGGATATTTGCTGCTGAAACGCCATCATGCAGATTACATGATGGCGTAGGATCAACCGAGTTCGCAGTCACTGATTGCCTGCATGACTGCATCGGCTGTGATGATATTCAGATTTGCACTGTTCCCAACGAGGAGACTGGCATTACAAAGCTTATTGATTATTCGCGGTATCCCGTTGGCTGCATTGGGGATTGCTTCAACAGCATTTTCCTCAAAAACAGTCTGTGGGCACCCGGCACCTTTTAGTTTTTCCTGAATGTATGCTCTTCCCTCTTCCTTGGAAAGCCCGTCAAGGTTGTAGTTCATGACGATGCGCTGTCTGAGCGGTTCATGGATACCAAGGCGGAGTGTGTTATTCAGTTGGAGCAGTCCGGCAAGCCGGACTACCGCCCTGTCACGTAAATCCATTTCAAGGTTGAACAGGATCTTCCGGTCGTTGAGTATGCTACCATATTTATCTCTGTCAAGACTCCTATCTGATTCAACTTTTCACAAAGTCTGCTCCACTCTTACTTAGCTTCCGGAAGCAGCCACTCAGGACAGGCAGGCATTCCCTTCGCCGGAACCGGCTCTTTCGTATTCAATTTTCTCTTGCCCGGATTACCTTCCACTTATTTCTAAAATACAATATTAATTCCATTCGGTTCCATTATCTTTTGAACCAGTTCTCTACTAGTCATCGATATCTTTTCATCAACTTTCAAATCAAAAGCTGTAGTCCCCATTACAACAATATTTCCAGATGCCCCTTGAGAAATAAGATTTATCATCTCGTCTTCAGATATCTCTACATGTTCTTGGAACATATGCTGTACTAGCTTTGGTGTACTAAACAGAATAATCTTGGCACCTCGATTATGTGGATTGGTTCTTCTCATCACTGAATCAATCTTTCCCACTGTACCTTTATCATCAGTCAAAACACATAGTTTTCCATCGAACACTCCAGGCAAATAAGATAAAATATGTACACATATCGATATTAACTCTTCGCCTAGATTATCTTCATGTTCTTTATTTCCTCTTACTGCAGTAAAGAATCTTTGATACAAGTCAGACGACTTTAGGTTCTTTCCTTCAATTACTTTTGAAGTAAGTTTTTCGTCTGATTTTAAAGTTTCTTCTATCGTGCTTACTGGCGATTTCACTGTTCTAACAGCCCACATCAAGTACTCATTTATTTTTTCATTCGTTGAAAAACACTCTGAAAGAATATCATATGTATATTCTTCATTAAATATCACAACCTTGACTCCAGCACCATTCATTACTTTTAAAAACTCAATGTATTCTTCCGTCAAATTGTGCTGTTCTGATACCAACTCCATCAAAATACATCTTGTAATGAAAATTACTATTTCACGGTCTTTAAAATATTTTATCAAGATGTTCTTTTCTTTATCTGCTAAATTAGAATGTCTTTGAAACGAACATGCATCATAAAAAAATACTCTTTCAGCAGAGAAAAAGATACTCTTCATTTCCTTGATTTCGGTTTCAACAAATGCCTCTATCTCGCAAAAGTTGTTAGGGGTTTCAGTATATGTTGTTGACATATCTTACTCCCCCTTTATCTTCGTATATAGTTCACGCATATTATGAAGAACCTTCTTCAATGTACGCTCATTTATATATTCATCTTCAATATATTGTCTTCCTAATTTCTCAACAATAATCTCTATATGAGAGTAGTCATCCCTATTGGAAGCATCCATTATACTTTCGTCCAACCATAAATCAGCCAATCTTTGCCTAATTTGAACTCTATCAAAATTGAATAATTGCTCTGGAAGCGCATTCCCGGCAATTAGCTCCAATTCAAGACATCTAATCAAAACTGCCATGTATGGTACCTGATAGTATGACATCAATCGAATAATTGTATCGACTTCATTTCCACATGATTCATCTTTGAATTTTGAATACATTCTTCTAAAGCTAACCTCAGGCATTAACAACATTCCTGCGAAAAGGTTTGCCGCATATTCTTCCTCATGTTCATAATAATGATCATTCGCAAATTCAACTTTTGAAACAAATTCGCTTTCCCCGAAAAAGACATGATATATTTCATGTGCTATCGCAAAATTCACATTTACTCTAGACAATGATGTATTAACTACAACATACCCAAATCCATCGCCTCTATAGCACAATGCTCCTATTTCATCATCTGCAAAAGGTATTTCAAAAACAAAATATCCTTTCTTTTGAAATGATGATCTTACAATCTGTAAAATGTTAAGGAGATCACTATCATATTCAATTCCAGCGAATGAACAGAATCGTTTTACCATAGAATATATTTCTTCACGATTCTTATCACTATATGCAATAATTTTTCGTAAACGTTCTACATTCATTCCTTATCCCCTTGCTGCATTCTCAAATCGACTTTTTGCACTTATTACTTCGTCAATATTTTCCATAAGTTCCATTAACTGCTTAGCAACCTGTTCCTGCCTATGAGATGGGTCTCCAGCATAAAATGCAATTTTATTGATTGCAAAACTTCCCATTTGTGGAATGTCGATAGAATCCGCCAAAAAGAATTCCACTCTTTTTCCCAGTCCACGCGCAATTTTTTCCATATCTGTGCCACTTTCTTCTTGCGAACCAGTCAATAAGCGTGACATCTTATTCTTATCTATACCCGTGATCATGCTAAGATAAGTCTGCTTGATCTTCATTTCAGATAAGTACTTGTTAACATTGCTTATAAACTTTGTCATGACACCCACTCCTTTTCTTATCTTCTTAAATTATGAGATTTTCTTTCCTTCAACTA
>JAUNOI010000052.1 GCA_030531165.1 Lachnospiraceae bacterium | reverse complement strand
AATGAAGTGACGAATGCTACAGATGTTGAAGAGACTACGACAGAAGCAGTTGATGATTCAAAAGAGGATAAAGCAGAAGCCAAGGTTAAGAAATCTTCAACAAAAAAGGCGAAATCAAAGAGCGAAAGTTCAGAGATTAAAGTTGATACAAGCGAGCTTACAGTAGGTAATGCGGTAGCGGCAGCCATGAATAAAGAGATGGATGAAGACGATATCGATATGTCCGATCCTGAGATTCAGGCAGTTGCTGAAGACTTGGATAACCAGGAAGTAACTGATGAAGATGGTAAAAAAGTTCCATTAACAGAAGAGCAGAAGCAGGCTGTATTATATATGTATCAGCAGTATTTGGATCAGAGAACTGCAAATGCAGATGTTCTTGGTGTACAGGCACCATTTTATTTACAGTATAATGATACAAAAGATGAGTTAGGTACTCTTGGAGAGATGCTTGTATTAGCTGGTAAGACGGTTGATCAGGTTCGTAGCGGAGAGTACACATATGATGAACTGATGGGTATGATTCAGAACTTTTTGTATGGAGATAAGTTCGGAATCGAATATTACGGCAGCAAAGTCAAAGACCAAAGAGATGCAGCATTAACAGCTGTGGAAAAGTCCGGTGCTAAGACACAGATTCAAAAGTATCTCGTATTGAATGATTGGTTAGCTCAGCAGGCTACATTTGATATGGCATATATTATGAATCAAAAAGATGAAAATGGTAAATCAACTGCAAGTGTAGTTGCTGAAGAACCAGTTAAGAATGAACATTGGGACGCAATGTACAAAGAGCTTTTTGATGTTTATCATGAACAGATCTATAAGCAGTTCCATGATAAGTTTTATCCTCAGATGGAGCAGATGGTGATTCAGAACAAGGTGAACAATCAGGGAATGACTCAGGAAGAGGCAGAAGCTTATGTTCAGACTGATGAAGGTAAAGCAGAGGTAGAAGAACAAACAAAAGCGGCTATGGATCAGGTAGATCCTGATTCTAAAACGGAAAAAAATCCGGATGGATTAACTTATAATCAGGAAGTAGAAGTTTACTCTCAGCAGGCTGCAACACAGTTGACAGACGGTATCATCGGTTACTGGCAGGGATCTCATATCGGAGCTCTTGCGTTAGGTTCTGCGGTATGTATGGGTTATTCAAAGGCATATGCATATCTGATTCAGTGTATGGATGCTGATGTTTATACCAATAATGGTAATTATAAAGATGCATCTGACTGGAAGACAACAAAAGATTTATATTATACAGACGGTAACTTAGATATCAATAAGGGATATACGGTTGATATGGTGCGTATTACCTTTGATGCGTCTGTAACGATGTATGGTGAGAAGAAGGATAATTTTGCTTCTGACCATTTCTGGAATGCAGTAAAAGTTGACGGCAAGTGGTATTATATTGACCCATGTTATACCGATGTATATACGGAAGTTATGTCTCGAACTCGAGTTGAAGTAAATGGAAGTATGAACCACTTATACTTTATGTTCAGCGATACAACAGCACGTAGCTTATACGATGGAAACTTCTCAGACCTTAAGACTTTATATCAGGGTGCAGCAACAGATACATCCTATGAAGATGCATGGTTTTCACGTATTAAGTGTAATACATATACGGATGGTACTTCAGCATATTATGTATATGATTCTACCGATTTGATTGGTATGTTAAATCAGTATGGTGGTTTAACTTCACAGGCAAATAATAATGGTTTTGGACAGGAACAGGAAGAATCAAAATATAAAATCGTAAAACATGATCTGTCAAAGAGTGATGATGACAATGGTGATACGGATTATGATGCACTGATCGAATTCAACTATAAAGAAAATGAAGATGACGATACCAGTGTTGCACGTGTATATAATCCAGAGAAAAAGGCAATGGAAGAAAATAAACAGTTGACAGAGGCTTTTGCAGAATATGCAGATCAGGCAGTGATTTATCCTTCTATTGCACTTACAATGGCGTTAAAAGATGGTAAGGTTTATTTCAACCTTGCAAATAAAATTTTCTCTTATGATGTAAAGACGGGTAAAGTTGTTCTTGTAAAAGAATACAATGAAGTAAATGCAAAACGTGATAAGACAGTTGCATTTGGAGGTATGGCATTTAACGTTGTTGATAAAGCAGGCGATGATACTTTATCTGTAGAGAATGCACCAATTGCTGGCTTAACATTAAAACCAGATGGTAACTTATACGTAGATATTGCAACAAATTACGCATTTATTTCCGGTAAAAAAGATATTCAGGATGAAACAAGCTATGGATATGAATTCCAGGAAAGCAATTATAATCCAAATTATAATTCTTATTATAACGACAAGCTGGGACAGTTTGGACGTGAAAAAGAAACAAATGATAATGATGAATTTATGTGGACAGCGAACTTTACTGATAAGATCAGTATGAGCAAGTTGACCGGTGAACATAACTATGAAAAAGTAACAGTTGAGGCAACTTGTGGTCGCGATGCATATGCAGAAAATCGTTGCAAAGATTGTGGTGCGATTGAAGATGGATCACGTGAATATGTAGAAGGTACAGCAGCAGATCATCATTATGTACATTTTAATGAACAGTATTATACAAAAGATGACAGCGGTAACTGGAATAAAGGTGATTGCTATGTATGTACTGTATGTGGATATGCAGTAGAGCCAAGTGATGATGGTACTGATGAAGACTGGGATAAGAGCAAAGATACTTATGCAATGGCAAAAGAAAAGGCTGGCCATGTATATGTACCTGCAGATGATGCTAAAGTTGAATGGGCAGAAGATAATTCTTCTGTAACGATTACAGATTCTAAAGTTGTCTGTGATACATGTACTGATAAGAAACTGGATTGTCTCCAGGGTGCAGATGATCTGGAACTGAGCGGCGTGACAGTGACATTATCTGATGTGAAGAAGACGACTTCCGGTACATGTGATAAAGGTCTTACAATTACTTACACAGCAACTGGTAAGACAGAGGCTGGTCAGTCAGTAGAAGCTACGAAAGTAGTAAAACAGGAAGCTGGTAAACATGCATATGATGCTGAGTTTACATGGACAAAACAAGACGATGGTACTTATAAAGCAGTTGCAAACCTGACATGTCCTGCATGTGGCAAGGAATTGAAAGATCAGGAAGCAACAGTTACTTCAGAAAAAGTTGAAGCTACTTGCGACAAAGATGGATCTATCGTATACACAGCTACTGTAACACCAGAAGATGGAGAAGCAGTGACAGATACGAAGACTGAGAAGACAGAGGATAAACTTGGTCATGACTATGGTGAACCAGTATTCACATGGGATGATACAGAAGATGGAGCTTATACTGCAAAAGCAGAATTTACCTGTTCAAGATGTCAAGACAAACAAACTGTTGATGCGACAGTAGAAGAAGATAAAGAAGCTCTGGATCGTCCAACATGTACAGAACCAGGTACAAAAACTTATGTTGCAACAGTTACATTTAATGGAAAAGATTACACAGATACAAAGACAAAAGAAGTACCAGCAACTGGACATACTTATGGTGATCCAACATGGACATGGGCAAAAGCAGATGATGGTGTTTGGACAGCAACAGCAACATTTAGCTGTGAAGCTGGAGATGACGAACAAAAGGAAACGGCTACGGTATCTGAACCTAAAGTGACTGAGGCTACCTACTTTGAAAAAGGTTCCGAAGTGTATACAGCAACCGTAGAGTTCAAAGACAAAACATATACAAATGAGAAGACGGTTGAAATTGCTAAGAAAGATGCAGAAGCGAAGTTGAATAAGTCATCAGTAACGGTATATGTAACAGAAAAAGAGACACTTACCTTTAGTTCTCTAGCTTTAGACGAAGGGGATAAGATCACTTCGATCTCATCTTCAAAATACGCAAAATTAACAAAATCGAAAAATGGTATGAAATTTGCAGTTCTTGGATTGAAGAAAGGATCTACAACTGCAACGATCAAGACTGCTTCGAATGAGACATTTAAAGTTAAGATTACAGTAAAAACACCATCTGTAAAATTAACAGCGACTTCTGCACCTCTTCAGGTTAAGAAATCGACATCAGCGATCAAAGTAAAATCTAAGATTTCAACAGATGCTATTTCATCTGTAAAATCTTCGAAGACTTCAGTTGCTACTGTTAAAAAGACAAGCTCTACCGGCATGAAGGTTACTGCTAAGAGCAAGACCGGAACAGCTACCATTACCGTAACGATGAAGAGTGGTGCGAAAGCAACATGTAAAGTAACAGTACAGAAATCAGCGGTAAAAGTTACGAGCGTTTCTGTTGATGCATCAAAAGTTACATTAGTATTAGCTGGAAAGAATAAGAAGACAACGCATACGATTAAGGCAACAAGAAAACCGGTAACGGCTACAAGCAAGATTACATATACATCTTCTGATAAGAAAGTTGCTACAGTAAGCAGTTCTGGAAAGATTACAGCTAAGAAAAAGGGAACAGCTACCATTACAGTGAAATCCGGAACAAAATCTAAGAAGATCAAAGTAACGGTAAAGAGCAAATAATAATTGCGGATTCAAGATTCGACGATATTGGTTAGCAAGAATTCATTAGGGACTATCACAAAATGATAGTCCCTTTTTGATTGATAGTATGCTATAATATAGATACATGTAAAAAGGAAGGAGAATTATTGATGAAGAAGTTATTAAGCAAGATTATTTCATTGACGATCGTATTTACATTTATTTTCAGCAGTCTTGTATATGGAGCGGATACCTCAGAAGTGGATGTTAAGGTATTAGAGACCGTGACATCGCTGACGGAAGAGTCTCAGGTGGAAGTGCCATCTATAAAGAAAGCTTCTATAAATAAAATGAGCAGTAATTTTGAGGTTGCGACGGCAAAGACATATCAGGCTTTGTCAGATTATATTAATCTTAATAATTCGGATAACTGGGTTTACAAACAATTTGGAAAAAGTGCTACCGGCGCATATCTGAATGTTGAAGCTTCTAAGACGGGTAATATGGTGATTCAGATCCTTTCGTATACCAGTAACACGGACAGCAGTGTCGGAATCGTACAGAGAACTTCAACAGGCGATGTTATGAATACGATTAGTAACGGACTAAGACCCGGATATGTTGTTACGGCCTATGTTCCGGTTGTAAAAAATACAGAGTATCAGATTTATTTATCGCCGGCGAATGAAGGAGATATCTATGGATTTAGAGCGGCTGTTGTACCTGGCGGAAAGTCTGGAACGCTTTCAACGAGCAGCAATGTAGAGAAGTTTGCAATTGGTTCTGGTACGGATATCGATCATAAAGCATATACAACCTATTGGAAGATGACAGCCAAGAAGAATGGACGTCTTACCGTAGCTGCACAGGATGTGTATAGCGGATCCAAAAACGTGAAGATCACATTGTGCAACAGCAAGAAGAAAGCAATCTCTGCAACAGCGACTTTAAGCAGTTCCGGTGAGAATATTGCGAATGCATATTATGGTGTTTCTGGTTCTTCGAAAGGGACTGTTTATTATGTAAAAGTTCAGACCTCTGCACCAATCTATGCAGTAGGTTATAAATTTACCGGTTACACGACAAAACCAGGAACGAAGAAATCAAATGCAACTTCCATTTCCAAAGGAAAGTCAAAGAGCGCAACATTAGCTGCTTCGACTTCAACCGGAAGCCAGTGGTATAAAGTAAAACTTACGAAGAATAAAAGCTTTCGTATTAATTTTAAGGGAAATGTTGCTCCAGGTTCTTCTGTAAAGATGCAGCTTTTAAAAACTGACGGTAAGACGGGTTTGAAAACACTTACAATAAAAGGTAAAGTGAATACAACGAATGAAGGTTATATTAAAGGAACCGTATCTAAAACAGGAACTTATTATGTTAAAATCATTAAGGGTTCTGCAAAGTCAAGTGCAGCTTATAAAATATCCTATAAATAAGAGGTTTGGTTATGCAACGAGTAGAACGAGATGAGATCATAATCAGAAAAGCAATTGTACATATTCTGGATTGTGACAGCGGTTTTATGAAAACTTCGAATGCTTTGCTTGATCTTGGACCGGATCTCAGCGAATTTTTACGTGGACATATATATCGTCTTGTCGATAGTGATGATACGAAACTGTGTCATTTTTATGAGGATGCCTCACCTGTCTACAGCATGCTTGAGGAGCTGAACGAGAAAGATGATGATCAATTTATCGAAGTATCCAAGATATTAGCAGAACAGCTTTTTGATATTATGTGTGAAAGCATTGAGATCCCTCCTGCTGACTTTGTCTGCGTCAGCTTTCAGGTGGAAAGCCAGGTTCATCTGGCTTTGTTAAAGATGAATTATAAAGACAGTTATATTCATACTCAGCTGGATGAGTCGAATGATATTGTGAAGCAGCATATTATGCCTCAGTCGGGAGCAAGGCTTACAGAAGCAGTTCTTATTAATCTTGAGACGATGGAGATCCGGCTGGTTGAAAAGCGTTATGAGATTAAGGACGAAAAGATCAATTATCTGTCAGAACGCTTCCTTATGTGCCACACAGAACTGGCACCAAAGAGGAAGTTTAATATTTTGACAAGGGTGATTAATGATATTAATAACAAGTATGGCTCTGCGGATATTGAGACGAAACTGGAGACGAAAAAGCAATTACAGCAGGAATTTGAAGAAAATCAGGAGTTCCATGTCAGTGAGATCGGAGATCGGATTTTTGGTGACAGCCCGGAGAAAAAGGAAGCCTTTGATGACCGGATGGAACGCTTTGATATGCAGTATGACAATTTTTCCGTTGTGAAAGAAAGTACCGTAAAGAAATTAGAAAAACAAGTCATCATTACGGATACCGGGATTGAAATTTCGATTCCCATGGAAGAATATAAATCAAAAGAAAATATTGTCATAAAAAAAGAACCGGATGGAACTGCTACGATAATGATACGGAATATTGAAGCAGTTACCGTAAAATAACATTAGAGTATTCTATGTGATAGAAAATTGATAAGGAGTCCGTATAGTATAGAAGGAAAATGCAAAAAGGGATGAACGTATTTATAAAAAAATTTTTTTTGACGGCGGTATTGGCGCTGCTGTTTTTGATTCCGATATCGGTAAAAGCAGAGACGAAACCGGAAGAAGATATCCAGAAGATATTAACAGAAGCGGAGCAGAATGGGGACGATTCTGTTATTCAGGCTTATCGTGAACTAAATGAGATCAATGAGAATCAGGATGAACCGGAAAGTGAAGAAGTACTTGCGAAAGTATTGGAAGACTATGCAGGATTAAAAAATGTTGTTGATTCGAATCCTGATTATTTTGGAATTATGGTACCATTTTTTACCGATAAGGATACAGAGGAGACACCGGTTGGTGCGATTCTCGCACTGACAGAAAAAGATCCGGATCAAGTAAGTCTGGAAGAAGTGGATCAGATCATTCTGGGATTAACACAGTCATTAAATGCATATATAGAATATTATGGAGCAGATTTACTGGCAGTCCGCGACAAGGCTTTAAGCAGGCTAGATGACAATATGTCAGATTTGGAGAAATGCCTCGTTCTGCACGATTTTATAAATGATTTATGCAATTTTGATCTTGCAGATGCCAATTATATGGATACCGGGGAGCAGGATACCTTTATTTACAGCACTCCGTTTGGCTCTTTGGTGAGAAAATCAGCGGTTTGCATTGGCTACGCATCAGGATATGCTTATTTGGTACAAAATGCCTTTCCGGAGATATATAAAAATGAAGATGGAACATGGAAAACCAGAGAAGAAGTAAAGGATACTTATATCATCGATTTCGCAAAGGCATATATTCCGTCGATTCACTATTTTAATGTATTGAAATTAGATGGGCAATGGTATTATGTCGATCCGAGTTTTGATGATATTGCTGTTCAGGACAGACAATATGTGCGTCTTGAGACGTCAGGAAATCTCAGACATCAGATGTTTTTGATTACGCATGAAAGTATGATAAAATGGCAGAATCTAAAAGAATCCGATGTGGACAGTGCATATAGAGAGTTGTGTAATGATGATAGATATGAATCGGCATGGTTTCACCGAATTCAGTCTTATATTTATTATGATGATGAAAACTGGTACTTTGTACGTGGAAAAGTGGACACACGCAAAAAATCAGGCAATCGTTATATTGACAGGGAAGATCAGATTATTGCCAGAAACCGTACGACAGGTGACGAACAGATCCTGGTCGATCTGGATACATCTGCAGTCAATACGGTTACCGGTGAAAGTAAAGGGACGAATGAACTTTTGTCAAAAGAGCGCCAAAAGGATTTGATCTATAATAAGATTTATCCGGGATTACAGCATTGTATTGGAATGTATGATCATGATCTGTATTTTAATGTCAGCAATAAGATCTTCAAATATCAGATTCAGGATGGCGGTATTGAAAAAGTAAAAGAATACAACGACGTATATGCGAAGAGAGATCCGAATGAAAAATTTCTCGGATATGCTTTTTATACAACCACAAAAGGTGATTCGGATCAGGTATTTGCGATCAATGACCGTCCGATCAGCGGTTTGATCATAAAGGATGATGGAAAACTATATTGTGAGATTGCGACAAATTATTCGTATAACGCTTCGAAAAAATATGACGTAGAGGCTGTAAACTATATTCCTTCCTATGGATATTATGGTGAATGTAATGCAGCATCACTTAAATTTAAATGGTGTGCCAATGTGAAAGATATTCTCGATATGAAACATGTAGCGGGAGAGAATCATAATTTCAAATATGTGACGGTGAAGCCATCCTGCTTGAGTGAAGGGTTTGATGAGAAACGCTGTACAGAATGTGGAATCAGTGCTGCTGAAGAAAAGACGAATCTGGTGGAAGCGTCTGAACATCATTTTCTGTATAATGAAACTGAAAAAACGCATATTTGCACCAAATGCAATATGGTAGATCAAGATGCGTCTGACCACAATTTTGATGATCCTGAATTTCAATGGAAACAGGTAATTAATAAAATGGAATGTACAGCAGTTTTTGCATGCAAAGATTGTGATCATACGGAAAAAGTCCGTTGTGATGTGGATCTGGATTCGGTTGAACCAGCTTCCTGTACGGAAGATGGGGTAGTAAATGCAACAGCAGAATGTAATTTCCAGGATAATTCCTATACAGATGAAAAGCAAAATGTACCCATGAAAGCCTGGGGGCACAGCGATCCGATTATAACATTTAAATGGGCAAAGGACAAATCCATGTGTTATGCGCATATCGGTTGTGAACGATGCGACAGGAATGAGATCAGGGAAGCCATGATAACGGAAACGACCCAGGAGCCTACGTATATAAAGGAAGGAAAGCGTATTTATACTGCTGAAATCACATTTGAAGGAAGAGAATATCAGGATCAGCAGGAAACAGCCATTCCTAAGTTAGATCCAAATGCCAGATTTGAGAAATCTTCTTATAAGATTAATGTGTTCCAAAAGGAGAAGGCGGTACTCGTATCCGATATGGAAGATGATGAATTTGAAAACATCGAAACGCAGAACAGCAAGATTGCTACAGTTTCGAAAGATGGAACGATTACCGGAAAATCTGCAGGAAAGACGGAGTTGACAGCTGTTACAAAATCAGGCGAGACATTGAAAGCTACGATTACTGTTAATAAACCGACAGTTAAATTATCAGCATCTTCGGCACCGTTACAGCTGAAAAAGTCAACGACTGCGATTAAGGTTGTTTCGAAGCTTTCGGGTGATTCTGTGTCGAAGTGGACGACTTCAAGCAAAACAATTGCGACAGTAAGTTCATCCGGAAAAATTACAGGGAAAAAGACTGGAAAAGCAACCATTACCGTAACCATGAAAAGCGGTGCAAAGGCTACTTGTAAGATAACCGTACAAAAAAATGTGGTAACTACAACAAAACTAAGCGTCGATAAAACGAGTATCACACTGCAATTAAAAGGCACGAAAACATACAACATTAAAACAGTACAGACTCCGGTAACTTCCCAACAGCTGGTGAGGTATTCATCATCGAATACCAAGATTGCAACGGTAAGTTCATCCGGAAAGATTACAGCAAAAAAAGCCGGAAAGGCTACGATTACGGTATATAGTGGAAAAGTGAAAAAGAAAATCACGGTGACTGTAAAGACAAAATAATTAGATAGAAAGGAATCGTAAGAGCTGGTTCAAACAAAATATTATTTCTAAAAAAACATCCCGCCAACATAGATTGACGGGATGTTGATCTTTACCGATCAATATCTTATTTGTTCGATCTTCTCCAGATATGTGCCTTTTCGGCATCTTTAATTAACTGATCTCTAAAGTCCGGATGAGCAATGCTGATCAGCTTTTCAGCTCTTTCCCAAGTAGAAGCACCCTTTAAATTAACCATACCGTATTCCGTAACGATATAATGAACATTGGCACGTGTATCTGTAACGATAGAACCGTTGTTTAATGTAGGAAGAATACGTGATTTTACTTCACCGCTTCTGGTACTGAATGTAGAAGAAAGGCAGATGAAGGATTTACCACCATTAGAAGCATAAGCTCCTAATACGAAATCCAGCTGTCCGCCAGCGCCGCTGATCTGCTTTAATCCGGCAGATTCTGCATTTACCTGACCGAATAAATCAATATCAACTGCATTGTTGATGGAGATAAAATTATCAAGCTGAGCAATTGTGCGGAAGTCATTCGTATAATTAACCGGTGCGCTCATACATTCTGGATTATCATCTAAGAAATCATATAATTTCTTTGTACCTGCTGCAAATGCATAAGTCTGGCGATAACGGTCAAGATTCTTCTTCGCACCTGTAATCTTACCTGCTTTTGTAATATCAACAAATGCATCGACATACATTTCGGTATGAACACCTAAATCTTTCAGATCAGATTCTGCGATCATAGAACCAACGGTGTTCGGCATTCCACCGATACCAAGCTGAAGGCAGGCACCATTTGGAATCTCATTCACGATCAATTCTGCAACAGCTTTATCAACATCTGTCGGAGCGCCGCCGGCACCCATCTCTGCGATTGTTGGATTATCGCCTTCCACGATCATATCTACGTTTGAAATATGTACGCCTTCTTCAAATCCGCCAAGACAACGAGGCATATTTTCATTTACTTCAACGATAACGGTTTTGCATTTTTCCAGCATAGCTGCTAAGTGGGACGCATTAGGTCCGAAGTTGAAATATCCATGCTTATCCATAGGTGCTACCTGGAACATCGCTACATCTGTACCAGCAATTGTGTTGCGGTAATAGCTTGGCAGTTCTGAATAGCGGATTGGATTGTAGAAACCAAATCCCTGCTGGCACCATTTTCTTTCGATACCGGACATATGCCATGAATTCCATGTAAAATGTGCTGCAGGATCTTCAATCTGCGTGATTGCCAAAGGCCACATGATGATTCCGCCACGGAAATACAGGTTTTCCAATTCGTCCATTCTTGCTGCAAGAGCCTGATCCAGGGCAACAGGAGTATTCGTAGTCCAGCCGTAATCAATATAATCACCTGATTTTACGACTTTAACAGCTTCCTCTGCTGTGGTCAGCTTCTTTTGATATTCATCTGTGTAACTCATCATAATTCCTCCTCATATTTTTGAAACGACTAACATATCGTTAAACAATTAACATGCTTTAATGATATCATTTTTCCGCTTATTTGTAAAGAAAATAAGAGATGCATTGAATTTTATACAATTAAAATTGTTAAGAAAATAAGAAAACTTTACATTTTTATTAAATATACATAAAATGATGGTTTTCGAAATAAGTTTGTACTATAATAGGGACTCGGAGGGCAAATTAATCATTGTTGATTTGTTGAGATAAATCATTATTTGAGAAGGAGAATTGATAAAGATGGAGAAACTAAAAAATTTAAGCAGACCCAAAAAAGTGGCGATTGCGATTGTCATTGTTTTATTAATTATTTACTTTGCCGGTGCATATTATTATAGCAGTCATTTTCTGAGAGGAACAACAGTGAATGGAATCGATTGTTCGAATAAAACTGCAGGGCAGATTGAATCTCAGATCAAGAAGAATATTGCATCCTATGAACTTAAGTTAGCAGAGCGCAAGGATTTAGAGGATGGTTTAAAAGGAACAGATATTGATCTTACATATTTAAATAATGGTGCTGTTGAAAAGTATCAAAAGAGTCAGAATGAATTTACCTGGCCGGCAGGATATTTTGGAACGAAATCAAAAAAGAATATTGAAACCGTTTCATATAATGAGAAAAAGCTGGATAAGCTGTTTAAAAAATTTAACTGTTTCAAAAAGAAGAATATCGAAAAACCGGTTTGTGCATATCCGAAATACGCCGGAGATAATAAGTATGAGATTATTCCGGAAGTAGATGGCAATCAAATCGATAGTAAGAAATTAAAAGAGGCAGTCGTAACTTGTATCAGCGGCGGCGATGAGAAGTTAGATGTCGACAAAGCTGGTTGTTATGTAGAACCAGAATACCGTAAGGATGATAAAGAAATCATTCAATTAAAAGAAGACATGGAAGCCCTTGTCAAAGGTAGCCTGACATGGGATTTTTCCAATCGATACATTAATCTTACAAAGTATAAAAAATTGATCAAGGATAATAAAGTTACGGTAAATGGTGATGTAACACATAAATTTATTAAGATCAAGAATCATACAAAAGCCGTTATTACAAAGAGCAAGATTGAGGACTGGGTCATCGCTTTTGCGAATGATTCCAATACGATTTATAAGGGAAGGCGGTTTGTCAGTCATGGAGGAAGCAAGATCAATGTCCCGAGTGGCGGTCCTTATGGCTGGAGATTGAATGTTGAAAAAGAGACAAAAGCGATTAATAAGATGATGAAGAATGGCACAACTGCAGACAGCAGACAGCCATATTATAAGCAGAAAGCGGTTGAGGGAACGAACGGTGAGTTGAATGATATTGGCAATAGTTATGTAGAAGTAAATCTGTCGAGTCAATCCGTATATGTCTATAAAAATGGTAATTGCGTATTCTCAACATCTTGTGTATCCGGGAATACAAGCTTAGGCAGAGGTACGCATACAGGAGCCTGTGTAATCCAGTACAAGCAGAGGAATAAAGTCTTAGGCGGTCCGGGATATGATTATGCATCTCCGGTACGTTATTGGATGCCATTTAACGGCGGCGAAGGTCTACATGATGCGGACTGGAGAAACAGCTTTGGCGGAAGCATCTATAAGACGAGTGGATCTCACGGCTGTGTAAATCTGCCAATCTCAGCAGCAGCAACGATTTATAGTATTATCGATGCAGGATGGCCGGTAATTGTTCATTATTAAATGATAAAGCGGAAACCCCCGGAGATAGTGATATGCTCCGGGGGTTTGTTACGATTTGATATAGAATATCCGCAACTTTCGTTCTGATATGCATGTATAAACTAGAATTTGATAAAGAAGAGGGACAATATGAGAATTTCAGCAGTCGATTGGACACATCAATTTTTGAAACAATACATAAAAGCAGGCGATCTCTGCATTGACGCTACAGTCGGGAATGGCGGCGATATGCTATTTCTCGCCCGGCTTGTTGGTGAGGAAGGTCGGGTCTATGGTTTTGATATTCAGAAAATTGCACTGGAGAATACGAGGAGAAAACTTGAATCACATGGCTTTACAGGTACTTTGTATCTGGACAGTCATGTGAATATGAATCATTATTTTGAACAGGGCAGTGTGAAGGGAATTGTCTTTAATCTCGGATATCTGCCGGGAGGCGATCACAATCTTGCGACTCAGGCGGAAAGCACGATCAAAGCGATAGAGATCAGTCTTTGGCTGTTAAAAAAGGGCGGAGTGATCAGCATTTGTATCTATAGTGGCGGCGACAGCGGATTTGAGGAAAAAGAGGCGGTCTTAGCCTATTTGAAGACGTTGGATTATAAAAACTATCTGGTGATTACAAATGAATTTTATAATATGCCGAATCATCCTCCGATGCCGATCTTTGTTATAAAACTTTAGAGCAAATATAAAATTTCCGTAAATTGAAATGTAAATTATTGACAAATAAGTACAAATATAGTAAATTTAATTCAGACGAAACAAAATAAAAGATGTTTCGTTTGTTTTTTACCCGTATATGGAAATAAAAGGAAATGAAGGAGGTTTATGTTATTTTAGATTGACGAAGAGAATTTATTGTATTGTCATGATTTTTGCTTTGAAAAGGCAGTCATCTATATAAACGGGAGAATAAAATTGATTCCATAAAACCAGAAGTAATGAACAAAGAAAGGATGAGATGACATGAGTATTAAGGGGTTTATGAAGAAAATAAGTATGATAGGCATGGTAGCATTTATGGGAATTAGTATGAGTACACCGGTTTTAGCGGTAACGCCGTCCTATCATGTACACCCATATAGTTTTTCTATTGATCAGTCAGAGGTATCTGTAAAGGAAGGAGAGACATTCGCACTAAAAGCGGGTGGAAGTGCAGCAACATTGGGAACAACATCCTGGAAAACATCGGATGATTCGATTGTAAAGATTTGTTCAACAGAATCCGGATCATTCGGTTTTTATAATGGATATCGGGTAAAACTGCAGGCTTTAAAAACTGGAACGGCCGTAATCACTGCAATAAATACCAAAAATTCAAATGCACTTACTTGTAAAGTTATCGTAGAAAAAGAGGAGACAGATGAACCGGAGATGACGAATCCTGATATGTGCTTGGAGACACCGGTTATTTTATCAGTCACTAATTCCGGCACATCCAAAGCTGGTGGGATCAGCGTATCATGGAAGGCAGTCGACGGTGCTTCACAATATCAGGTTCAAGTTTCACCCAAAAAGGATTTTTCTACAACGAAGATAGACAAGATGACGAACAAGACTTCCTATTCGGCTGCCTGGAATTATTATAATAATGTTGGATCCGGAACCAAAAATCCAACTTATTACTATAGAGTGAAAGCAATTGCGGACGATGATACAGAATCTGCATGGTCCGATGTCGTTTCCTGTCCGGTATCATAGTGAGCAGGGAATGAATAGAAGGATGCAATAATATCAAAAACATTGTATCAAAAATCAAAGTCATCTGAATACTTTTTTCCGGAAGGCATAGAATAATTAAAAAGAGCATGAAAGCGGGGATTCTATGCATAGATTCAGAATTGTTATATTGATGAGTGTGTTTTTGTTTGGTATCACACAAATATACATAGCTATTAATTCCTTTGACTCCTCACCCGGTCAACATTCTACCATTGATCCGGATAAACTGACTCCGCTGGTATTGGAGCTGCCGGAGGAAACCGGACAAATTGGCAATCTATATGCCAGGGAAGCTTTATTAATGGATGGGGACACAGGCAGAGTACTGTATGAAAAGGAGGGATATACAAGAGCAGCGATGGCGAGCACCACGAAGATTATGACAGCGGTTTATGTCATTGAAAATTGTGATCTGAATGATATTGCGTCTGTATCCAAAAAGGCAGCAGCGCAGCCTAAAGTGCATATGGGAGCAGCAGAAGGAGAAAAGTATAAAGTACAGGATCTGCTCTATGCATTGATGTTAGAATCTTATAACGACTGTGCAGTTATCTTAGCAGAACATGTCAGCGGAAGCGTGAATCAGTTTTGCAAAGCGATGACCGAAAAAGCCAAAGAATTAGGATGCGAAGATACGAATTTTGAGACGCCGAATGGTCTTGACAGCGATTCTCATTACACGACGCCCTATGATCTGGCAAAAATCACAAAATATGCTTTGGAAAATGAGACATTTTCTGATATAGTAAGAACTAGAGAGTATTCTTTTTCGGAGTATAGCGGGAAACGACAGGTAACGGTATCGAACAAGGATAGTTTCTTGAGCCGATACGAAGGGGCGATCGGTGTTAAGACCGGATTTACCGGAAAAGCAGGATATTGCTTTGTTGGCGCGGTGAAACACGATGGCAGATACCTGATCTCGGTTGTACTTGGATCTGGCTGGCCTCCTCATAAAACATATAAATGGGATGATACCATTGCATTGATGAAATATGGAGAAGCCAATTATAAAAAATGCCAGATCATCAAATCGCAGAATCGAATCGGACAGATCGAGGTCAGTCACGGTGCAGCATCGACAGTGCCCGTCTATATCGATGGAAGCAAAACTACTTTGCTGTCTAAGCGGGATAAGGTGGAGACAAAGCTGCATATGAAAAAGCAGTTGGAGGCACCGGTAAGAAAGAATCAGAAAGCCGGCACATTATCCATTTATGTCAATGAAGAGTGTGTGGAGACTCTCGATATCCGTACTGTGAAAAAGATGGGAAAAGAAACGTTTATTATGGTGCTAGAGCATAACATAAAATACATGATACCAGGAGGAAGATACAATGGAACGTAAAAATGCGTGGCTCACTTACGATGAAGCACAGCTAGAGGAATTAAGATCATTAAATGAGGGATATAAGGATTTTCTTTCGAAAGGAAAGACGGAACGCGAATGTGTTGAGATTGCAGTTCGGATGGCAGAAGAAGCAGGATATCGGGATTTGAATTCTGTAAAAAGCCTGAAAGCAGGCGATAAAGTATATGCGGTTGCA
>JAUNOI010000122.1 GCA_030531165.1 Lachnospiraceae bacterium | reverse complement strand
ATTTGGGGTGTTGACAGGTGGTAAAAGTTAGGTTATGATTGAACCATCAGAGGATGTAAAAAACATGTAAACAAAGAAATGTAAAAGAAGGAGGCAGTAATCGTGTATGATGTAGCGATTATCGGTGCTGGGATCACAGGATGCTCTTTAGCATACGAATTAGGAAAGTACAATGTAAAAGCAATTGTCATTGAAAAGGAAAATGATGTTGCGGTAGGAACTACAAAAGCCAACAGTGCGATCGTCCACGGCGGATATGATCCTGAGACTGGAACGGACATGGCAAAGTATAATGTAAAAGGTAATGAACGGATCAAAGAGTTATGCGGCAAGTTAGATGTTGCGTACAAACAGATCGGTGCTTTAGTATGTGCATTCAGTGAAGAAGAAGTAAAACATGTAGAAGAATTAAAAGCACGAGGAGAAGCAAATGGTGTTCCGGGTCTTGAAATCTGGGATCAGGCAAAAGTTCGTGAAGAAGAGCCTAATATTTCTGATGAAGTAGTAGCTGCACTTTATTCTCCGACAACAGGAATTGTAAGCCCTTGGGAATTAGCAATCGCATTAGCTGAAACTGCTGCGGTAAATGGGGTTGAATTTAAATTTAATGCACCATGTACAAACATTACAAAAGACGGAGATGTTTATACGGTAGAAACTCCTGCAGGTAACGTGGAAACAAAATATATCTGCAATGCAGCCGGAGTGTATGCTGATGTTGTAAATGAATATGTATGTGAGAAGTCCTTTACGATCTTACCAAATAAAGGCGAATATTACTTATTAGATAAGAGTCAGGGTACACTTGTAAATCATGTTATTTTCCAGTGTCCAAATGAAAAAGGTAAAGGGGTATTAGTTTCTCCTACCGTACATGGCAACCTGATCGTGGGTCCGGATTCACAGCCATCTGCTGCAGATGATATATCGACAACATCGGAAGGTTTGAATTTTGTTCGTACAACTGCATTAAAATCCGTTCCTTCTATTAACTATCGAGAATCCATCCGTAACTTTGCCGGCGTTCGTGCGAGAACAGCGGTACATGATTTCTTTATTTTCGAAGACAAGGAAAACAAAGGATTCTTTAATATTTCCGGTATGGCATCTCCGGGATTAACATCTGCTCCGGCGATTGCAGTTGACCTCGTTAAGATGATAGGAGAATCCGGATTAGAATTAGTAGAAAAGGAAAACATCGTTGATACAAGAAAAGTGAATCGTTTCAAACATATGAGTCACGAAGAGCGTGCAGCGATCATCAAAGAAAATCCATTATACGGAAAAATTATCTGCCGTTGTGAAACTGTTACAGAAGGTGAAATCGTAGATGCTCTTCACAGACCGATTGTTCCAACCTCTATTGACGCAATCAAGAGAAGATGTAACGCAGGTATGGGACGCTGCCAGGGAGGATTCTGTGGACCAAGAGTTCAGGAAATCATCGCAAGAGAATTAAATATGCCATTGGCTGACGTATATCAGGATCGTGTAGGAACCAGAATTATTACCGGAGAAACAAAAGAAGGAGGGGCTAAATAATGTTATATGATGTAATCGTAGTAGGTGGAGGCCCTGCTGGTCTTGCAGCAGCTCTTGAAGCTAAGAAAAACGGCGCAGAAAGTATTTTAGTCATTGAACGTGATGCTGAATTAGGCGGTATCTTAAATCAGTGTATACATAACGGATTTGGTCTTCATACATTTAAAGAAGAATTAACAGGCCCTGAATATGCAGACAGATATATCAAGATGTTAGATGGAACGGGAATCGAAGTAATGTTAAATACAATGGTATTGGACATTACGGAAGATAAGACAGTTTATGCCATGAATAAAGAACAGGGATATATGAACATTGCCGGTAAATCTATTATTCTGGGAATGGGATGTCGTGAAAGAACCCGTGGAGCGATTGCTGTACCGGGTGACAGACCAGCTGGCGTATTCTCAGCAGGTGCTGCACAGAGATATGTTAATATCGAAGGTTATATGGTAGGTAAAAAAGTATTGATCTTGGGATCTGGCGATATCGGACTGATCATGGCACGCCGTATGAGCTTAGAAGGTGCAGAAGTTGTTGCCTGTGTTGAATTATGTCCATATTCAAATGGATTAAATCGTAATATTGTTCAGTGTTTAAATGACTACAATATTCCTTTATATTTGTCTCATACAATTACAAACATTAAAGGAAAAGAGCGTGTTGAAGAAGTAACGATCATGAAAGTAAATGACGATACGAAACAGCCGATTCCGGGAACAGAGATTAAATTTGACGTTGATACAGTATTATTATCGGTTGGTCTGATTCCTGAAAATGAATTATCAAGAGGCGTTGGGCTGGAGATGGATCCAAGAACAAGCGGACCTGTTGTATATGAGAATATGGAAACATCAATTGAAGGTATTTTTGCAAGCGGTAATGTACTCCATGTACATGACCTCGTAGATTTCGTATCTGCTGAAAGTGCAAAAGCAGGTAAGAGCGCAGCAGAATATGTTAAGAACGGTGCAGCAGATTCAACAGGAACGATTTCCGTAAAAGCAGGTGCAGGTGCAAATGCGATCGTACCTCAGAAGATTCGTCCTGCAAATGTAGACAAATTAGTAGAAGTATTCTTCCGTCCGGTGAATGTATACGGTACTTCCGCAATTAAGGTGATGGCCGGTGATAAAGTATTATCGACATTTAAGAGAGAACATATGGTGCCGGCAGAAATGGAAAAAATTGTGATTCCGAAAAAATTCTTAGAACAGATAGAAGGCAATGAAATCACAATTTCAATCGAAGCTTAATTGATGGAAAGGAAAGGTGAATAGCAATGACAGAATTGATTTGTATCGTATGCCCAAAGGGCTGCCATTTAAAAGTTGATGAAGAAAACGGATATAAAGTAACCGGAAACGGCTGTCCTCGTGGGGCTGCTTATGGTGAGAAAGAACTTGTTAATCCGACCCGTACGATCACTTCTACTGTTCGTATTGATGGTAAGACAGCAAGACGTGTGCCGGTAAAAACGAGCGCAGATTTTCCAAAGGGTAAAATCTTCGATGTTATGGCTGAGCTGGATAAGGTGGATGCGAAAGCGCCGATCAAAGTCGGTGATGTCATCATTGAAAATGTATGCGGTCTGGGTGTTGACATTGTAGCAGCAAAAGATATTGATTAATCGGATTATCAAATCTTAGAAAGATAGAGTCAGCCTTGTGTTTGCATAGCGGACACATGGCTGCTTTTTGTGCAAAAATTCCCTTGGAGAATTTGTGCAATATTTAACAATCATCCGAATTATTGGAGAATAATATT
>JAUNOI010000121.1 GCA_030531165.1 Lachnospiraceae bacterium | reverse complement strand
TTAAATAGTAAGATCGACAAGGAATTGTTAGATAACCTTATCGCTACTTATACACCTGCTTATCTGTGGGTACCGAAGGAAGACTTGGTAAGTTTTTCATATGAGGTGCTATATGAAATATATGATTATGTTCTTTTGAAAACAGGAAATGAGATATATCCGATAAATGATAAGTTACAGCTCTTGATGACGACTTCTGGATCTACTGGAAGTCCGAAACTTGTTAGATATAAAAAAGGCAATCTTGAGGCAAATGCAAAAAATGTAGCTATAGCGTTTGGATGGACAGCTGCAGAAAGACCTGTATGTGATCTTGGCATGCAGTACACAATGGGATTGAATGTAATCAATACACATTTATATGTTGGAGCTACATTGTTATTGACTACATATAATTTGTTTAGTGGGGATTTTTGGGATTATATAAGAGAACAGAAAGCTACAAACTTTACCGGAGTTCCTTTTAGTTATGACATTTTTTACAGATTACGTTTTGAAAGAATGGATCTTCCTCATCTCACTACGCTATCTCAGGGCGGTGGAAAGCTTACCGATGCTAGATTTAAACAGCTTGCTGAGTATGCAGATAGAACTGGAAAAAGATTTATTGCTTCTTTCGGAACAACTGAAACTTCAGCACGAATGGCTTGCTTACCGTCTGAATTAGCTTTATCCAAAATCGGAAGTATTGGACGAGCAATCCCAAATGGAGAGTTATTCCTCGTTGATACAGAAGGAAATGTAATTGAAGATACAGTTGCTGAAGGAGAAATGTGCTATAAAGGTCCTAATGTAACAATGGGTTATGCTGTATGCAAACAGGATCTTGAAAAAGATGATGAATTTAATGGCGTCTATCGCACAGGTGATTTAGCAAGAAGAGACGAAGATGGATGCTATTTTGTTACTGGAAGACTTTCTAGATTCTTAAAATTATTAAGTTATAGAGTTAGTCTCGATCAGACAGAGAGAATGATTCAGCAAGAATTTGGAATCGAGTGCGCTTGTGCTGGAACAGATCAGAGAATGAACATATATGTAACCGATGGTTCAAAATCAAAAGAGATCGTTGATTTCTTATGTGAAAAACTCGGAATGTTCAAAGCACTGTTTAAAGTATTTGTGATTAATGAGATCTTGAGAAATGATACCGGCAAGATTCAGTATAAAAAACTTGATGAAATATACGATGAGAAATAAGGAGACTATATGAAAGATATTATTATCGTTGGTGCCGGTGGATGTGGGCGAGAGGTTGTCAACTGGATTGAAGATATAAATGAGATAGAAGTGACTTGGAACATTTTAGGTTTCATAGATGATAATGCGAATGCATTAGAAGGATTTCCATCAAAATATAAGGTTATTGACTCTATCAGTAATCATGTGCCGGTCAATGCATATTATGCTATTGGAATTGCTAATCCTCCGGTGAAAAAGAAGATTGCTGAAATGTTAGAGAGTAAAGGTGCAGAATTTGCATCAATAATTCATCCGAGTACAAGGATTTATACTGAGTTCCCACTTGGAAGAGGGTTAATTACATACCCAAACGCAAAAATTTCAACAGGGTGCAAAATTGGCAATTTTGTAAATATTCAGTCAACGATTATTGGACATGATGTTTTGATAGAGGATTACGTTACAGTAAGCTCTAGCTGTGGTGTGACAGGGGGAACAAAATTAAGAGAAGCATGTTTCCTTGCTGATCACGCAGCTATTTCAGTGGGGATAGAAATAGGAAAGAATGCTTATGTAGGTATCGGTAGCGTTGTAATTAGAGATGTGAAGGATGATACACGAGTATTTGGTAATCCAGCACGTGTATTTGCAGATAAAAAATAAATTACAAATCCAAAATCTTTTGAGATTTATATTAAAAAGTCTAGAAGATCACATATTTATGAAAAGTTGTTTTTCTTGATAACGTTGCACTCTTATATTTGAAAAGATTTAGAAAGAATATGATGAAAAACATAGCAATGGTGATAATTTATTAGTTTTTTCAGAATATAAGTGGAAATTGGTCGTGTCAGAGAAAAACTAAAGGAGGAAATGGAATGTCATCGTTTAATGGATCGACTTTAATGATAACTGGAGGTACAGGCTCATTTGGAAATACTGTACTAAAACATTTTTTGACTACAGATATTGGAGAAATTAGAATCTTTTCTCGTGATGAAAAGAAGCAGGATGATATGAGACATGATCTTCAAGCTAGATATCCTGAATACGCAAATAAAGTTAAGTTTTATATCGGTGATGTGAGAAATATTCAGTCTGTTAGAGATGCTATGCACGGGGTAGATTATATTTTTCATGCCGCAGCCTTAAAGCAGGTCCCATCCTGTGAATTTTTTCCAATGGAAGCAGTAAGAACAAATATACTAGGTACGGATAATGTTCTACATGCTGCAATTGATGCTGGAGTCAAGCGAGTTGTGTGCTTATCGACGGATAAAGCTGCCTATCCAATTAATGCAATGGGTAAATCAAAAGCATTGATGGAAAGTATTATCTTTGCAAATGCTCGTGTTGCGGCAGAAAGAGGTGGAACTGTTATTTGCTGTACACGTTACGGCAATGTTATGTGTTCTAGAGGTTCTGTTATTCCTCTTTTTATTGATCAGATTCATGCTGGAAACCCTATTACTATAACAGATCCAAATATGACAAGATTCTTAATGAACCTTGATGAGGCTGTAGATTTAGTCAAGTTTGCGTTCGAACATGCCAATCCAGGTGATCTTTTTATCCAGAAAGCAGACGCCAGTACAATTGGCGACCTTGCGAAAGCCGTGCAGAAATTATTCGGTGATACTGGTACTAATATAATTGGTACTCGACATGGCGAGAAGCTTTATGAGACTCTCATGACAAGAGAAGAAAGATTAAGAGCAGAAGATATGGGTGGATATTATAGAGTTGCCGCTGATGCACGTGATCTAAATTATGATAAGTCAGTTGTTGCTGGAAATGTACGGACTGAAGCAGATGAGTCTTATACAAGTCATAATACAACCCTGCTTGATGTAGAAGGTACTGTTAAAAAGATTCTTACAACAGAGTATGTTCAAGAAGAACTGAAAGGCATACACCATTTTTAATTAGGGAGGAATAAGATGATATATAGATTTCCATTACGAAATATTAAAGATATGCTTTTGAATCAGATAAGTAATAATTTCTTTAAATCAATTGACGATGAAATGTTAATTACAAAGCATATGCCTAAAGTTCTTGAGCGATTTGAAAAGAACATAGAGCAGAACAATAATAAGTATTATTTTAAAATCAATGAGAATGGTGA
>JAUNOI010000051.1 GCA_030531165.1 Lachnospiraceae bacterium | reverse complement strand
CTTATGCATCTTTGTCTATCTCCTTTCTTATTTTTTCTTTTGCGCGATAAAAAGTCACTCTTGCCCAATTTTCTGTCTTTCCCATGATATCTCCTCCTTCTTTTGTATCTCCATTTATTAGTGTCAAAATATACTAATTTGTTACACATTTATTATATATAATAGAAACGAAAAAAACAGTTCCCTGTGACATATTTTCATTAAATTTATCTTTACAAACTTTTTCATTCCATGCTATAATCGTTGCAGATAAAAGCGTTGAAGGAAACGAGTAGGACATATCTTGTTTTTCAGAGACTATCCGGTTGGTGCAAGGATAGAGGCAGGCTGTCTGAATACATTCTGGAGCTGCTTGGCTGAACAGATTTTGTTCTTATTAGGTCAAGACGGGTACGCCCGATATAGCGTCCGATGTGTGATGGCACATCATGAGGAGTATCTCGTGAGAGATGCTTAAACCAGAGGTGGTACCGCGATATAAGATTTATCGTCCTCTGTTCCTGTTTTGATAGGAACAGAGGATTTTTTTACGCGAAGGCACAAGGCAAGCGGAAATGCTCGCATTTTCATTTGCCGCCGCACGCGAACCGATGAAACTCGCAGAGCGTGTTTCATCCGGTTAGTGTATAAAAAATTCCAAAACATATCGCCCTCTGAAATCCATATTTCAATCACAGGAGGAAAAAACCATGGGAATTTATGAAGAATTACAAGAAAGAGGACTGATTGCACAGGTGACCGATGAACCGGAGATCCGCGAACTGATCAATCATGGCGGAGCACGCTTTTATATCGGATTCGATCCAACTGCAGATTCTCTGCATGTCGGACATTTTATGGCATTATGCCTGATGAAGCGCCTTCAAGAGGCAGGAAACAAGCCCGTCGTTTTAATCGGCGGCGGAACCGGACACGTTGGTGATCCATCCGGCAAATCCGATATGCGTTCGATGATGACAACCGAAACGATCAATCACAACTGTGAATGTTTTAAAAAGCAGATGGAACGTTTCATCGAATTTGGTGAAGATAAAGCAATCATGGTAAACAATGCCGACTGGCTCTTAAAACTGAACTATGTTGAACTATTGCGTGAAGTAGGAGCCTGCTTCTCCGTCAACAATATGCTCCGTGCAGAATGTTATAAGCAGAGAATGGAAAAAGGATTAAGCTTCCTTGAATTCAACTACATGATCATGCAAGCTTACGACTTTTACTACTTAAATAAACATTATGGATGCAATATGCAGTTTGGCGGCAACGACCAGTGGAGTAATATGCTCGCCGGAACCGAACTGATCCGCAAAAAGGAAGAAGGTGCGGATGCATACGCGATGACGATTACCCTTTTATTAAACAGCGAAGGACAGAAGATGGGCAAAACCGTTGGCGGCGCCGTATGGCTTGACCCTGAAAAGACAAGTCCGTTTGAATTTTTCCAGTACTGGAGAAATGTCAACGATGCCGATGTAACAAAATGCTTAAAGATGTTAACTTTCTTGTCTTTGGATGAGATTGCAGAGATGGAAACATGGCCGGATAACCGCATTAATGAAAAGAAAGAAATTCTGGCTTACGAACTGACGGCCCTGGTTCACGGAAAAGAAGAAGCCGAAAAAGCGAAAAAAGTATCTCATTCTTTATTTCGCGGAGGCGGTGACGATGCCGATATGCCCACAACAAAGATCTCCGTTTCCGATCTGACCGATGGTGAGATCAATATGATGGATCTGATGTTATTATGCGGACTCGTAAAGAGCAAATCTGAAGCAAGGAGACTGATTACACAAAACGGTGTCGCTGTTGACAATGTAAAGATTAACTTGAATACTGCCATGATTTCAGAAGACCGTTTAAAAGATGGAATTGTAATCAAAAAAGGAAAGAAAGTCTATCATAAAGTGCTGATTGCTGAATAAAATGATAATAAAAACAGGATTTTATTTTATGAATTCTGACTTTCATTATTTGGATGGATTAAAACTGAGAATCTTATGTTCCGTCATCTTGTTTTGCGGAATCCTGTCCGCAAACTATTTATTAACAGACGAAACAGAAAAAAACGCCCTCGTACAGGCTGCTGCCTATACGGGGCGTTCTGATTTTATAACAGAAACCTTTGGTTTCGATGAAAACGGAACCTTTCTCGTTCAGATCAAAAAATATACCAATGATATCATTGAAAAGATCATCAATTAATTTTTAAAGCTATGGATCGGTGCAGGGATATTTCCTCCACGATTCACAAATGCCTCACACGAGAACTGATTGACCGGCATAATTGGCGCATAACCAAGAAGACCTCCGAATTCAACAGTATCTCCGACATCCTTGCCGATTGCAGGAATCAAACGAACCGCCGTTGTCTTTTGATTTACCATGCCAAGAGCCATTTCGTCCGCGATAATACCCGCGATTGTTGATGCACTTGTCTTACCCGGAATTGCGATCATATCAAGGCCTACCGAACATACGCAAGTCATCGCTTCCAGTTTCTCCAGACTCAGCGCACCCGCTTCTACCGCATCGATCATACGCTGGTCTTCACTGACAGGGATAAACGCGCCGCTCAATCCTCCGACATAAGAAGATGCCATAACTCCACCTTTTTTAACCTGATCATTTAACAGAGCAAGTGCAGCTGTCGTTCCCGGAGCACCTGCATATTCCAGACCGATTTCTTCAAGAATCTCTCCAACGCTGTCGCCGATTGCAGGTGTCGGTGCTAATGACAAATCGATGATTCCGAATGGGATATCCAGACGTCTCGAAGCTTCTTTTGCAACAAGCTGTCCAACACGGGTAACTTTAAACGCTGTTTTCTTGATCGTCTCACAGAGGACTTCAAAGCTTTCCCCACGAACCTGTTCCAGAGCACGTTTTACAACACCAGGACCGCTGACACCGACATTGATGATCTTATCTGCCTCAGTCACGCCATGGAATGCACCCGCCATAAATGGATTATCATCAGGTGCATTTGTAAATACAACGAGTTTTGCGCATCCGAGACTGTCATTCTCTTTTGTCAATTCTGCAGTTTCTTTGATCTTTTCACCGATCAGACGAACTGCATCCATATTAATGCCGGTTTTTGTTGAACCTACATTAACCGAACTGCAGACACGTTCTGTCGTCGCAAGGGCTTCCGGAATCGATTCAATCAGCATACGGTCAGCCGGTGTCATCCCTTTATTCACGAGTGCAGAATAACCCCCGATAAAATTGACGCCGACTTTTTTCGCTGCTTCGTCGAGTACCTGAGCAATCTCCACAAAATCATGCGGTGTTTTACATACAGGACCGCCGACTAATGCAATCGGAGTAATAGAGATTCTTTTATTAACAATCGGAATCCCATATTCTTTTTCAATCTCTTTTCCCGTTTTGACAAGGTCTTTTGCCGTTGTTGTAATTTTATTGTAAATATTTGCTTTTACTTCTTCTAGTGTCGTTGCCGTACAGTCCAGAAGGCTGATTCCGAGTGTAATCGTTCTTACATCCAGATTCATCTCAGCAATCATCTTATTTGTTTCAATTACTTCATTAATATTAATCATTGTAGAGCCTCCGGATTAGATTCTGTGCATCATATTAAAGATATCTTCATTCTGTGCCTGGATTAAAACGCCGATTTCTTCACCGATCTGTCCTAATTCATTCGAAACATCGGATACTGTTTTTGCAGATTCATTTGTATCGACGATCATCATCATATTAAAATATCCATTTACGATCGTCTGGGAAATATCTAAAATATTAATGCTATTATTTGCCAGATAAGTACATACTTTTGCAATAATACCTACGCTGTCTTTTCCAACTACTGTAATGATTGTTTTTTTCATTTTCTTCCTCCTAAAACTATGTGCAAAGACACTTTATGTATCATTCTTTCTATTCAATGAATGCCAGCTCGGAAACTTCGTCCCGTTTTGCCACCTGCATCTTAAATCCAGAAAAAATCCCCTGTTCCTGCAGAGATAATTTTACGGTCTCATATGCAAGTTCCGCATAATTATTCTCCTTGCTCAGATGCCCAAGAAATACTTCCCGCGTATTCTTCGATATAATGTCTGCTAAAAACTGAGCAGAACGGTCATTGGACAAATGCCCCCGATTGCTTAAAATACGCTGCTTTAAATAATATGGATAAGGTCCGACCTGGAGCATATTAATATCATGATTTGCTTCCACAAATAAAATATCGGAATCCTTTGTCTTTTCCACAATACCCTCATAATAATTCCCCAAGTCTGTAGCAACCGAAGCCTTGACTCCTTTGCTTTCTATGCTGTAACAGACGGGATCTGCCGCATCGTGCCAGATTGATGTAGCGTCAATCGACATATCTTTGATTTTGAACGGACGATTCGGACGGATCATCTCAAACAAATCTGTATCGATCTTGCCAACTGACTTCGTATGAAGCACTGCCTCAGCTGTCTTTTCTGTCATGTAAAGCGGTAGGTGATAGCGTCTTGCCATAACACCGAGCCCCGCAATATGATCGATGTGCTCATGCGTAACTAAAATTGCATCCAACGATTTGGGATCGACTGACAGTTCTTTTAAACCATTCTCAATCCTTTTCCCACTGATTCCCGCATCAACGAGAATATTTGCTTCATCGCTCCCTACATATATGCAATTACCGCTGCTACCACTCGCAATACTTGTTAATCTCATAATCACTCTTCCTTTGTCAATTTACATCTGTTATGTAGTATACCATAGGATGTAGATTTGTTCTATCCACAAATTTTCTGAATTTGTGCTTTTGTTTCTTCTATACTATAGGAATTATCGATAACTACATCTGCAAATCTGCGGAACTCTTCTTCAGACAACTGATTATTCATGATCGAATCCGTCTTTTCCCTTGTATATCCTCTTCCTTCATATAATCTCTGATACCGGATTTCTTTATCGACATAAATATACCATAATTCATCATAGATATCCTCATATCCGGACTCAATCAAAAGAGCGGCTTCTAATAAAATCATAGAAGCCTCTCCCTGTTTTTTCATAAGATTGATGCGCCGCCGAATCTCTTCTTTTACATTTGGATGGGTAATTGCATTTAACTGTTGCAACTTCTCTTCGTTACAGAATACAATATTCCCTAGTTTTTGACGATCGATCGTTCCATCTTCTGACAATATCTCTGTTCCGAATGCCTGCACAATCTCCTGATAACTTTTCTCTCCGGGTTCCATCAGATCATGTGCAACAAGGTCCGCTAAAATTGTCTTCGCATGATAATCATTTTCTAAAATAGAAAGAACAACACTCTTCCCGGAACCGACTCCGCCGGTAACTCCAATCACTTTCATGTTCATGCCCCTTTTCTTACTTTGCCTCATACCAGCTGCTACCGGTATTAATATCAATCACTAATGGTACCGCAAGTTCTGCTGCTGCCATCATCTCTTCTGTTAAAATCTGTTTTACGATTTCTACTTCATCTATGCTCGTTTCAATTAACAGTTCATCGTGAATCTGCAAAATCATCCTTGATTTTCGGTTCTCGCGCTTTAACCGCATATTGACATTCACCATGGCAATCTTGATAATATCCGCTGCTGTCCCCTGGATTGGCGAATTCATTGCGACACGCTCCCCAAAATTCCGCTGCATAAAGTTGCTGGATTTCAACTCAGGTACCGGTCGGATACGATGGAACATCGTCTCAACAAATCCTTCTTCTTTGGCCTTCATCACAGAATTATCCAAAAACTGTTTTACACCCGGATATGTTGCAAAATACCGGTCGATATATTCCTGTGCCTGTTTTCTCGTAATATTCAGATCCTGGCTGAGTCCAAATGCACTGATGCCATATACGATACCGAAATTTACCGCTTTCGCGTCTCTCCTTTGTCCGGAAGTCACCTCATCCAATGGAATCCCAAACACATCCGATGCGGTAGAAGCGTGAATATCCTTTCCTTCGTTATATGCCTGAATCAGTGCTGAATCACCTGAGAAATGTGCAAGCACCCGGAGTTCGATCTGACTATAATCAGCATCCACAAATAGAAAACCTTCTTCCGGGACAAATACTTTACGGATCGCACGCCCAAGCGGCATACGCACCGGGATATTCTGAAGGTTCGGATCGGTACTGCTAATTCTTCCCGTAGCCGTAATCGTCTGATGAAACTTTCCGTGAATCCGTCCATCTTCCTGAATATACGGATACATACCTTCTGCATACGTTGATTTTAATTTTGTTAAATGCCGGTAGTCAAGAACCATACGGCAGATTGGATACTGTCCGGTTAACTTTTCTAATACATCCACGCTGGTGGAATAACCGGTCTTCGTCTTCTTGCCGCCCTTCAAGCCCATATGCTCAAATAACACGACTCCAAGCTGCTTTGGAGAATTAATGTTGAAAACCTCTCCCGCTTCTGCATAAATGCCCTGCTCCAATTCAGTAATCTGGTCGACAAGCTGTTCTCCATATTCTCTCAGAGCATCTTTTTCTACGCGAATCCCTCGCTTTTGCATATCCGCAAGGGCAAAAATCGTTGGCAGTTCAATCCTCTCATACAGCTGCTGCATATTATTTTTATGGAGTTCTTCTTCTAATACCGAAGCTGACTTTATCGCAATCGCTGCCTCATAGCCGATCGCCTTCAATGCCTTCTCTTCTTCTTGATCCAATGCCTCTTTCCACGATAATTTCTTTAACATCTCTGCTCTGGACGGCAAGATCAAAGCTAAATAATCTCTGGCAATATCTTCATATAAATAGGTGTCTTTTAATGGATTTAACAAATACGCCGCTACTTTGCAATCAAATAAACTGTTCATCTCCTCTCGCAAGTCCACATAAAATAACAATCTCTTTAAATCGAGTGTAGCAACGCATTCTGCCCTTTCATAAAGTTCCTTTACTTTTCCACACAAATAATCCTGTGTTAAAAATCCTTCCGTGCGGATAAATACTGCTTCTCCGTCTTTATAATAAAGGGCACATCCCAAAACTTCCCCATCCTCTTCCATAAGACTCACGCCGATTCTGGAAGCTTCAAATGCCTCTGCAAAGATGATTTCTGCTTCGGCAAAATCGCGAATCTGACGAAACTCACACGGAAATGGATCTGGCTCTTCGATTCCGTCAAATCTCTTTAAAATGGACTTAAATTCCAACTTTTTCAAAAGCAAAAATGCTTCTTCCGTATAAATATCATTTAGAACAGCATCTGCAAAAGAATATTCCAGATCACAGTCTAATTTAATAGTGGCAAGTTCTTTACTAAGAAGTGCCTGATCGTAATATTCTCTTAAGTTATTCTGTGCACGTTTCGGCTTTACTTCCTCGATATGCGCGAATGCATTCTCAATGGAATGATACTGTACGATCAATTTTGTCGCCGTCTTTTCACCAATTCCTGGAACTCCCGGAATATTATCTGCTGTATCCCCCATCAGACCTTTTACATCGATAAATTCTTTTGGGGTCACCTGATACTTTTCCACCACATCTGATGCATAATAATCTTCTACGATCGTTCCGGACATCTTCGTCTTTGGAATACGAATCTGTACATGATCCGTTGCAAGCTGTAATAAATCCCGGTCACCGGACACAATACTGACTTCAAAGCCGTCTTCTTCCGCCCTTCTTGAAAGAGTTCCTAAAATGTCATCCGCTTCGTATCCCTCTTTTGTAACGACAGGAATATTCATTGCTTTCAAAACATCTTTCATCAGATCTACCTGCTCATGAAGTTCTGCTGGCATCGGCTTTCTTGTTCCTTTATAATCTTCAAACATTTTATGGCGGAATGTCGGTGCTTTTAAATCAAACGCAACCAGTAAATGCGTCGCTGATTCCTGTTCTAAAAATCGAAACATAATATTCAGAAAACCTAATACTGCATTCGTATGCCTTCCCTCACTATTCGTCAGATCAGGCAGTCCATAAAATGCACGGTTTAAAATACTATGGCCGTCAATCAATACTAATTTGCTGTTCATAACAAACCTCCTGCGCTATATAGCGCTTCTCATAATCATATCTTTGAAAGAAACCATAAAGAAATCCCAATAATACAATCACAATCACAAAGATAAGAACAAAATGATCTGCCAAACTTCGATATCTCTTTCGTAAAATCACCTCTTTTAAGCGTTCTTTTCTCTGCTTTTGAAATTCCGTCCGAAAGTCAAACACCTGAATCTCATCCTCATCCATCTGATTCAGTCCCTCAATCAAAGTAAAATAAAGTTCAACTTCATTACGGCAATCTTCACACTCATTCAAATGCTCTAAAAATTCCTGCAATTCGTGATCATCAAGCGCATGCTCTAAATATGAAATTATCTTCGTATCTACTTCAAAACATTCCATATGTTCCGGTTCCTTTCCAATTATCACTCCATTATATCATAACTTATTTTTACAGGCTAGTAGATACACACATGGAATTTGATCTTTTCATATACAAAAGAAGCGCTTCATCTATCACCAGGTTTCGAACCGTCAAACAAGGTGATTTCAACAATTCAATTTTTTTCAATTTTCTGTTGACATCCATATTGAAAAGTGCTAATATAATTAAGCACGAGAAAGCCGCAGTGGCGGAATTGGCAGACGCACCAGACTCAAAATCTGGCGGTGGCAACATCGTGCCGGTTCGAGTCCGGCCTGCGGCATAGAAAAAAGACTTTGAATTTTTCAAAGTCTTTTTTTCTTTTATCAGATATTTCTTCTTGTTCTAATGAACTGCCAATCTCAGCGGGTTATGTTTCCCTTTTCTATCATGCCTGTCTTCTCTTGTCACTCATCAATATCAATACAATCTCCGCTGTGTATGTATTGAATCTGATCACCCATGATCGATTTTAAAATCTGATATGGAATTTCACCAGTGCAATGCCCAGTATAAAATTTTGTATCCATTTTTTTCAATTCATACGCAACATCTTGAATCAACTGCATGTCTTCTTCTATATATTCTGCTTTCTTCATCATATGAAAGCCGCTAAGTACATAATCAGGGGCACATCCATAGAGTTCTGAAAATTTATCCAAAATATTTAAAATGCCGTTGTGGGCACATCCGGAAATCAAAATCTTCTTATTCTGCGAAGATATCACAAGATACTGCTCATGATGAAATTCATCCTGAACAAATATATCTCCCAACTTTTCTTTTAAAATGAGATTTCCTTTTGGCCACAACCTTCTGGCTGTCACACCGGTATAAAGGAATAATTCATCATCAATTCTATGATCGCCATCCAATAAAACCAGTTGCGGAAGAGACAAAATATCCGGATCTATTCCAATATACCTCTCAACAGTGCGACTTTTATGATAATATGCATTTCCTGCTAAACGCTGCATATAAATCTTTGCAGTCATGTTCTGCTTTACAAAATCCATGATTCCGCCCGCATGATCATAGTGCCCATGGCTTAAGACCAGAAGATCTACCGCTTCTAAATCAATATCCAGCTTCGCAGCGTTCTCGATAAAACGTCCGCTGGCACCAGTATCCACCAATAATTTATGTTTTTCTGTCTCGATATAGAAGCTCAGACCATGTTCATGCAGACATCCACATCTTCCTTCTGTATTTTCCATCAAATTTACAATTCGCATCTCTTTCTCCTTTACAAACGGACACAAATCGGATGAAATATGCTTTGTTTTAATTTGCAGCAAGTTCCAGCATTCGCTTTAATGGTGCATGCGCTTTTAAACGAACCTCTTCTGATAATTCTACTTCCGGATCTAATTTTTCTAAAGCTTCTGCTACACCTTCTAAAGAAACCCTCTTCATATTCGGACAGAATTGACGATGTCCGACAGAAAGGAACTTTTTGTCCGGATTTTTCTGCATCAATTCATAAAATACACCCATCTCTGTACAGATCAAGAACACTTTATTGTCAGAAGCAGTTGCATAATCAATAATCTGTGAAGTACTTCCCACATAATCAGCTAATTCCAAAACATCTCCCGTACATTCCGGATGAGCTAAAACGAGAGCCTCCGGATGTAATTCTTTTGCTTTTTTCACATCTTCTGCATGGATACTCTTATGTACATGACAATAACCATCGTTAAAGATAAAATGCTTTTCCGGAAGCTGTCCGGCAATATATCTTCCTAAATTATTATCCGGAATAAAGAAAATGTCTTTATTTGGAAGTTTTTTTACAATCTTTAAGGCGTTTGAAGATGTGACGCATACATCTGAAGCAGTTTTGATCTCAGCTGTTGAATTCACATAACATACGACTGCAACATCCGGGTATTCCTTTCGAACTTCTTCAATCTTGTCCATATCAACCATATGGGCCATCGGACAATCCGCATACTGATCAGCCATTATAACTTTCTTTTCCGGATTTAAAATCTTGGCACTCTCACCCATAAAGGATACTCCACAGAATAAAATAACACTCTCAGGAACTTTTGTTGCAATTTCTGCCAGATAATAAGAGTCCCCAACATAGTCCGCAATCTCCTGAACTTCTCCATCCACATAATAGTGTGCCAATAACACAGCGTCTTTTTCCTTCTTTAGCTGTTCAATCTTATTCTTAATACTTTCGTTCATCTTACATACTCCATTTTTATAAATCTCTACCTTGAATCCCTGTTTCGTTACGATAAATAAAATCTATAGTAACGTTTAAATTATATTTCCAATCTCTATGATTGTCAACTTATTTTTACAGATTCCTTGTCAGATGACAAGACAGTTTTTCTTTTGATTTCGTACGTGAATCAACAGGACTCGAGGAGCAAATTTTATCCGATTTCATAACAAAGAAATAGCCTCAGAAATCACTCTGAGACTATTTCATTTACGTAAGACACAAGGTTTTATTTTTCTCCAAAATTAATGCCGGCTAATTTTGCTTCTGTAATAACATCAGATTCCGGATCTACATATTTTAACTTTCCGGCTACTTCCTCTAATGGAACACGGATGATTTCATTGTTCTTCACAGCTGCCATCTTACCATAGTCCTCTTCTAAAATCATCTGTGCCGCTGTAGCTCCAAGTCTTGTAGCAAGTACACGGTCATATGCACAAGGATTGCCGCCACGTTGAACATGTCCCGGATTCGCTACACGAAGTTCTGCATCTGTCTTTGCCGCAAGTCTCTGTGCCAGTTCTTCAGAAGCTGTCGTATAATTTTCTGCTGCTCTCTTTGCTTTTAATTCTTTTTTAGACAGCTTTGCATCTTCTTTTGAAATTGCACCTTCGGCACATGCAATAATGGAGAAACGTGCACCGTTTTTCTTTCTCTGCTTGATTGCTTTGGCAATTGCATCGATATCATACGGAATTTCCGGAAGAAGAATGATATCGGAACCGCTGGCAATACCTGCATACAAAGTAACCCAACCAACTTTATGACCCATAACTTCTACAATGAAAACACGGCTGTGAGAAGATGCTGTCGTATGAATACGGTCAATATATTCAGTAGCAACATCAACTGCACTTTGGAAACCGAACGTCATCTCCGTTCCGTACAGATCATTGTCAATCGTCTTTGGAAGAGTAACGACATTCAGTCCTTCTTCTCTTAACATATTCGCAGTTTTATGCGTTCCATTACCGCCTAAAACAACGAGACAATCCAAATTTAACTTATGATAAGTATGCTTCATCAATTCTACTTTATCATTTCCTTTATCATCTGGTGTTCTCATTAATTTGAACGGCTGTCTGGATGTACCGAGGATGGTGCCTCCTTTATTCAGGATTCCTCTGAAATCAGTTGCACCCATAATATTAAATTTAGAGTACATCAATCCTTTGTATCCATCGAGAAAACCATAAATCTCAACATCCTTACGCTTTGCATATAATCCCTTTACAACTCCACGCATCGCTGCATTTAATGCCTGACAGTCACCACCGCTTGTAAGCATTCCAATTCTTAACATCGTTTTACCTCCTAATCCTACTTAAATCCTCTAAAATCGGTCACTTTAGTTAACCATATCTGTGTACCATTATACTCCATTTTTTCATTTGTTACAATTACAATATAAGCAATAACTGAGCAATACCAATTTTTTATTTGAGGTTTTCAAGAATTTTCAATACGAGTTCCCATGTACGCTTTGTAGAAGAAATGCTCAAAACTTCGTTCGTTGTATGAATATTTTCCATCTGAGGGCCAAAAGAAACTGCATCCAGCCCTTCTAATTTTGATGCGAACAGACCGCATTCTAATCCAGCATGAATTCCTTCGACAATCGGTTCTTCGCCATATAAATCTTTATATGCTGCAACCATAACTTCACGGAGTTTTGAATCAGATTTATATTCCCATCCCGGATAATCGCCGAATATCTCCACTTCTCCACCAAGAATCTCCGTCAGAGCACGCAATCTGTCAATCAAATAGTCTTTTTCTGTTGCACTGGAGCTCCGAACTGCATAGGAAAATCGAACTTCTTCTTTCGTAGTAGCAAGAATACCAAGATTCAGGGAAGTCTGAACCATGCCTTCCATCTCTGGATTCATTCTCTGAATGCCATTTGGAAGATTGATCAGACAGGTAATCACGGCTGCAGTTGCAATCGCTGTCATACAAGTTACCTCTTTTACCCCTTCTTCTTCAAAGGAGATCGTGATATCAGGATCAACCGCACTATATTCTGCCTGCAGATCTCTCATCACAGCTTCCATCGTCTCTTTTGTTTGCTGAACCTGATCTTCCGGCACAGCAACTTCTGCTTCGCTGAATGTTGCGATTGCATTGTCCTTTTCGCCACCATTGACTGAAATGATCCGGAAATCCTCAAATTCGGCACCATATAAAATTCTTCCAAGCGTTACATTCGCATTTAAACGACCTTTATCGATTTCAACGCCGGAATGACCTCCTTTAAATCCTTCCAGACGAACTTTTAATACAGCTGCCTTTACTGTCTCTGTATCGTATGGAAGAACGCAGGTTGCAGTTGCACCGCCAGCACAGCTGACAGTAAAGATACCCTCATCTTCTGAATCCATGTTCATGAACAGACGTCCCTTTAAATCAGATACATCAATAAAATCCGCACCGAGCATGCCGATTTCCTCATCCACTGTAAAAATCGCCTCAATCGGAGGATGTGCAATAGAATCATCATCCAGAATTGCAAGTGTATATGCAACCGCAATTCCGTCATCTCCGCCTAATGATGTTCCTTTTGCGGAAATAAGATCTCCATCTAATACTTCCAGATCTAGTCCGTCCGTTTCCATGTTTTTGTCACATCCGTCAACCTTAACGGCAACCATATCCATATGTCCCTGCAGGATAACCGGTTCTGCCTCTTCATAGCCTTTCGAACCATCCTTCCAAATGATGACATTAAATTTTTCATCCTGGCGGTATTTTAATCCTCGTTTTTTAGCAAAATCCACCAGATAGTTGCTGATCTGCTCTACATTTGTTGAACCATGTGGAATCGAACAGATCTCTTCAAAAAAGCGAAATACGCTGACTGGTTCGTAATTTGATAATACGCCCATAATAACCTCCTTGTCATTTGACTTTTTTATAATATTTACCGTCTTTTTCCAGCTGCCCGGTCTTTACCATATATTGTAGCAGCCGGTCGGTAAAATCCTTCGTATCTTTTACAACAGCCTTATTCTGTGAGAAAGGAAACTTGGCTGTTAATCCTTCACATAACCGTTCAACCTCTTTTTGCGTGACCTGGTCATGGTTTTTCATATATTTTTTTAATTTGCTCTGTCCGTTACTAAAGAGCAGATTCATCAGATCTTTTGTCTGATTTCCCTGTTTTTTGAGTCCCCACACATAAATAATCATCGTTGCAATCGCAAACAAAAATATTCCAATTATCATCGTACTGATCTTCATATATTGCTCCTTAGTCAGATTGAGATTTTTTCTCATCCACAAATGAAATGTAGTGGTTTTGTTCTAATATACCAAAATAAGTTGACAGCCGTTCATACAGCTGATTCGATGCACCCTTGTGTTCTTTTTTCAAAATCTGTCCAATCTCATAAACCGTCTTTTCGCCGTCGATCTGTTTCCAGACACAGCTTCCGTAATCATCAAGTTTGATAAAACTATACCGGGGTTTTTTAAAAACCTTTTGAGCAAGGGTATTATAAAACCCCTTGTTCTCCACCGTTACTTCGACTAATCCGCCTTCTATCTCTTCCCACTTTTTATTGATTTTGGGAATCTTATCAACATAATTTTCTGCCTGCTTTTTCTTACTCATAAAATCACCTTGTTTTCATTTTTTCCTAGTATAACACATATCATGCATTTTCGCTTGCCTTGTGCTTTCGCGTAAACCGGATGAAACGCGCTCTGCAAGTTTCATCGGTTCGCGTGCGGCGGCAAATGGAAATGCGAGCATTTTCGCTTGCCTTGTGCTTTCGCGTAAAATGAAAACCGGATACCACCATATTCCTGACAGTATCCGGTAATCCTATACTATTATATTCCCGATTATATCGATTATACAATATTAAGCTGACTTTTTATTTCTGCACACATAGAATAATGTTGCAAGCAATGCCGCAAATACAATAAGTCCTACCCAGTTACCGATTGCCATAAAGTTATCGCCGTAGATAGAAGACATATCCGTATTCAATCCTAATACTGCAAATACTGCAAGCAGAATTCCGACCAGACCTTCACCGGCGATCATACCGGAAGAATAAAGGATGCCGGATTCAATTGCATTTTTACGCGCTTCTTCACTGTCGTATTTTCTTTTCTTTTCCATATACCATTTAATAAGACCGCCGACAAAGATCGGAGAACTTAAATGGATTGGTAAGTAAAGACCGATTGCAAAAGCAAGAACCGGAATTCCGAGTACTTCAACTGCGATTGCAATGAAGACACCCATAAAGATCAATGTCCATGGAAGCGTTCCTCCCATAACACCTTCTACTACCATCTTCATCAAAGATGCCTGTGGTGCCGGAATATTATCTGTTCCAAATCCCCATGCTGCATTTAACAAATACATAACGCCGCCGATTGCCAAAGCAGAAGCAACAGAACCGATTAATTCACCAATCTGCTGTCTCTTCGGTGTCGCACCAACGATATAACCAGTCTTCAAATCCTGAGATGTATCACCAGCAATTGCTGCGATAATACAGATGATCGTACCAACAGTGATTGCTGCGATCATACCGGAAGCTCCATCATTGCCCGTTGCTTTAAATAAGGCTGTCGTAATAATCAGTGTTGCAATCGCCATACCGGAAACCGGGTTGTTCGAACTTCCTACAAGACCAACCATACGGGAAGATACTGTAGCAAAGAAGAAACCGAATACAATAATAACGAGTGCGCCGATCGGGCTGACCGGAATTGATGGTACGATGACCATTGCAACTGCAACTGCGATAACGCCTGCAAGAACAACTTTCAACGGTAAATCCTGCTGTGTTCTGTCTCCACCACTAACATTCTTACCAAATCCACCGATTGCCTGACGGAATGTCTTAACCATCGTCGGTAAAGACTTGATCAAACTCATAATACCGCCGGCTGCAACAGCACCTGCACCGATATAACGGATGTACTGGCTCCAGATCGTACCAGGATCGAGCTGATTAAACGGAATCGCTTTTCCTGCATCATCGAGAACTCTCGATGCAGTGTCGCCACCAAAATAAGCGATCGCAGGAATTAACACAAGGTAAGATAAGATACCGCCGGCAAACATGTAGCTGGAAATCTGCAGACCGCAGATATAACCTACACCTGCCAAAGCCGGTAATACGTCCATACCGATACCGCATGTGTATGTCTTATTCTGAATATCAAAGTTAACTTCGCTTGGGAACAATACAAGACCGTCTGCAACGAATTTGTAAACTGCTGCAACACCCAATCCTGCAAATACCACTTTGGATTTGTCTCCTCCTGCTTCACCTGCCAACAATACCTCTGCACAGGCTGTTCCTTCAGGATATGGCAATACGCCGTGCTCTTCAACGATCAAAGCCGTACGAAGTGGAACCATGAATAACACGCCGAGGAAACCACCGCAAAGAGCGATAATCGCAATCGTGAGAAATCCCGGTTCATCACAAAGACCTTCCTGCGCCCACATAAATACAGCAGGCAGTGTAAAGATCGCACCTGCAGCTAACGATTCACCCGCTGATCCAATCGTCTGAACCATGTTATTTTCCAAAATAGAATCTTTTTTCAGGATAACACGGATCACGCCCATCGAAATTACGGCTGCCGGAATGGAAGCAGATACTGTCATACCAACACGTAATCCGAGATAAGCATTTGCTCCGCCGAATACAACTGCCAAGATAATACCGAGGATTACAGAAGTTGCTGTAAATTCAGGTAACACCTGGTCTGCCGGTATGAATGGTTTAAATTCTTTTTTCTCATTCATATACTTTTCTCCTTTTCTATTAAGAATTCATAATCTATTATACATAAATTTTAAACATTTTTCTTGCTTTTTTTACGTATAGTGACGTTGTTTTTTGTATTTTTTTGAATTTTCTCTTTCTGCTAAGGACAAATGTCTAAAAATAATGGAATATATTCTCAGTTTTTGTTTAATTTGAACAATCAAACGGAGAGCATCGCAAAAATATGTAAAAAATCCATTCAATACTGATCTGCAATCTACCATCTTCCAAATTTGATGTCATGCAATCTACTATCTGTTATAAATTTCTTTTTTCTCGGATCGCCCTCTGCACGATAGATCTTTAAACTTTCTAAATCAAATATAGAGCTCCAAACTGTTTCAAAATCTGGCTCGTTATCATATTGACACATAAAACCATAATCACCTTTTAGAAGTTTTTCTGTGTTCTCGATAAGATTACCATTCATGCAGTGCTGAA
>JAUNOI010000050.1:16374-17123 GCA_030531165.1 Lachnospiraceae bacterium | reverse complement strand
GAAGAGGTATTTACAAAAGTAAAGTTAAAGATCAAAAAACTTTTTTAAATTTTACTTGCATTTTAAAAAAATTCATATTATACTGATTAAAACGCAAAGGAGTGTTTATCGTTAGGTAAACTCTCCTTTTTTTTCTGTTTCATATGTATTTTTCAAAAAGGGAATGTGACATTTATGATAAATAAAATTGATAAAATTGATCGAAAAATTTTAGCACTGCTTCAGGAAAACGCAAGAACACCTTTAAAGCACCTTGCCTCAAAAGTATTTTTATCCTCTCCGGCTGTTTCCAGCCGAATCGAACGATTAGAAAAAAGGGGCGTAATTACCGGATATCACGCATCTATTGATCCGGCAGCTCTGGATTATCATATTAAAGCATTTGTAAATCTGACATTAACGCCGAAAGAAAAAGAAAACTTCTTAGAATTTATTAACCACTGTCCAAATGTCACAGAATGTCACTGTATCACCGGACATTGTTCAATGATCATGAAAGTACTTTTTCCAACTACAGAAGAACTGAATAAATTCATCGATCACCTCCAACAATACGGCGTTGCCGAGACTCAGATCATCTTTTCCACCCCGATTGAGTCCCGCAGCATCCAGACAATACAAACAGAACTTTTATAAACCGGATCACACACTTTATAAGTTTCATCGGTTTACATTCGATCTGTATCTTTGCGTAAACGTAAAAAGAGTGATTTCGAAATTTCTTCGAAAGCACTCTTTTATTTGTGATA
>JAUNOI010000050.1:12153-16364 GCA_030531165.1 Lachnospiraceae bacterium | reverse complement strand
AAAATGCGATATCCCCTATAAATCTGTTCACACAATATTGCACCGAGAAGCCCCGGCGAAATTGTAAACTGTGATATCGATAGTTCATCATATTCTACGCCAACCGGTTTACAATGAATAAAAAAATTACAATTCGATATCCCATGAACTTCCATGTACTGAATCTGCGAAGCAAATTCTTCTGATCCAATCGTACTTTTATCTTCTGTAACCACAAGATTTCTGCCCGATTTTACCTTTTGACGTTCTGCATCCTGCGGTTTTTTGATTTGTATAATCTGGATTTTACAGTATCTGCTCAATCTTTTTGTAAATTCTTTGATATTATCCTGAAAAAAAGATTCTATTTTCTTATCCTGTATATAGATCGTATAATTCACTTCTGCCCCTCAAAATACTCTTTTAATGATTCATCTGATTCAATTGCTTTTTTGTATTTGGCATTCGTCTCTTCAATTAATTGCTTAATCTTTCGAAGTCTCAGCGAAGATTTCAATTCTTTTTGAGCTGTCTCACTCAGATGTTCGGTGTTATTATAAATCATCCACTGATCATCATCTTTCACTATATAATACTGCGACATACCCGGTACTAACGTGTCTACATCGTATAATTTCGTCTGATAAAAAGTAAATACAATATAAGATTGCTTTTCCAGAGTATCTTCAATATAATATTCGAAATTTTGATAACTTTCTACATAAGCTTTTATCTTTCGCAAATCAGAATCTGAATAAAAGGAGTCCGGATCTTCTACCATTTTCATTAATTGAGTACGATTTCCCTCTTTTAAATTCTGATAATAGGATTCCATGAAATGCATCACCGATGCAAATCGTAAATCATCTGCACCGGTTTCTGCCGTTTTTTCAGCTTGTTCCTGAACCTGCATAGCCTGTACAGTTTCGGTGGATTGAGTCTGTGACTGGTATTGAGAAGACACATTTAAATAAGCTGCGGTTAAACTGCAGCCGATCACAAAGCATGTCCAACTGATCACAAGGATCAAAAATGTATATCCTCTATTCTTCATGGTATTTCCTCCATATTTGTTATTTTTATTATATCATAATTTGCCATTTTGACAAAGTTACAATTCCATTTTAAAACGAAAGTCAAAATTATTTTGCGTGAAATCGTAAAAAATATTTGCATTCTTTTCAAATTTGTATTAGAATAGTGCTACACGCATCCGTAACTCAGTGGATAGAGTGCCGGCCTCCGAAGCCGTTGGTCGCGGGTTCAACTCCCGCCGGGTGCATTTTTTGAATAGCGTATATAAATTATATGCTTTAGAGCTTAAATTTAGAACTTCTAAAAAAATCCATCGGATCTTTAATTGATCCGATGGATTTTTTATATATACTTATCCATTTTGTTCCTATTCTAAATTCGGTCTTCGCAGACTTCCTTCTTCAAATGTATACTGTGCCGTTTCTAGCGGATAGCTGATCTCATTCTGATAATACCATGGATCCTCCTCGTGCTTCGGGTTTTTAATCACATGAAATTCCTGGGCCGGCATGTAACCCTGAGCCAGTAGAAATGCTTTATCTCCATCTTTATTTTCGCATAGATCGACCACCATAACGACGTGTCCCGGGCTCCCGCCTTTTATGAACATATCTCCTACACGAATATCATCCAAACGAATCGGTTCAGAATCTTCTTCCAAATTCAATGTGCCGGAATAGGCAAACACAATTCTCATAAATTTTTTGAATGAGTCATAGCTGGAATCGTGATCGGATGAGGTTGTCCAGTATAATTCATCGCCGCTTATCCCTATTCCATTTCCCTGGCTCCAAGTTTCAAAATTCGCATGAAAACCGTCACCCAAAGAATAGCGGATCTTACCGTATTCTCCTCTTGCATAATAATATTCACCATATACGCGCATGATGGAATCTGCACACTGCTGTAAATCTTCATTTTCAAGCGGCAGTCGGAAAACTGCCACATGTACATCTGCCGTTTTTTCTCTGCCATCGTAAAGCAATACCGGGCTTCCATCTTTTTTCATCTTATAATTTCTCAAAAAAGCTGCCAGGCCATCCCTGTCTTCCTTTGTCCTTGTATACCCTGGCGGTGCTGGTAATCGATCTTTCAATACCTTGCCATCCGCATTGATATACGCATAGTTTTCTTTCGAATGATCGATCGTTTTGTTATGATCATTTCTTTCTTCTCTATTCTGTAAATAAAAATAACTGCCTGAAATTCCAATAAATAAAACGATAAAAATAATGATTCCAAATAACCCTTTCTTTACCATAGCAAATTCTCCCATGCAAAGTTATCGACGACGCTTAAGACAAAACCCGGTCAATCTGCTCCAAAAGAATCATTCTCATCATCTGATGAGGAAATGTCATTGCAGAAAAGCTGATCTTTACATCCGCCTTTCTTACGACATCCGGCGATAATCCAAGAGAGCCTCCGATAATAAATGTTATATTTTTGTCTCTCGTTCCCCCGTTCTGTGTCATTTTTTTACGCAGAGTATCTGAAGTCATCTGTTTTCCGTCGATACAAAGTGCGTAAACTTCTGAATCAGAAGGGATATATCTCAAAATCCGTTCTCCTTCTACTTTTCGTATCTGCGCTTCTTCTTTTTGACCCGCATGATCCGGTGTTTTTTCATCATCTACTTCAATCAGCTCAACATTGGCTTTTTTTGCGAGTTTATCTTTATAAAATGCAATGCCTTTTTTTAAATATGGTTCCTTAATCTTGCCTACGCATATAAAGCGGATATTCATTAATCGTCTCTTCTGCCTCCAAATAAAATGACCAGTCGTAAAAGCTGCAGAATAGCGGATGCAGCAGATGCAACGTAAGTAAGCGCAGCTGCAGACAAAACCTTACGTGCCTGACTTGTTTCATCATGACCCAGTAAATAATTTTGTTCCAAAATCTTAAGTGCACGGCTGGATGCATTAAATTCAACCGGCAGTGTTACAAGCTGAAATAAAACCGATAAACTAAACAGTATAATTCCAAGTGTAATCAACGGCTGATAATAACCCGCAATAACGCCAAAAATAATCATCGGCCAACAGATTTTAGCACCAAAATTCGCTGCCGGCACAAGCTTTGCACGAATCGTTAGTGGAGCATATCCCGTCTGATGCTGAACAGCGTGACCGCATTCATGAGCCGCTACTCCAATTGCTGCAACAGATGTCGAATTATATGTTGCATCCGAAAGTCTCAGAACCTTCGCTGACGGATCATAGTGATCGGTCAGATTGCCCCCGATGTGTTCGACTCTTACGTCCATAATACCGCAGATATGCAAGATACGCTCAGCGGCTTCTCTTCCTGTCATGCCGCTCGCGCTGCGTACATGTGAATAATGGCTGAATGTGCTGTTTACCTTTGCGGATGCGAGCATACATAAAACGACGCCGATTAAAACTAATATATATGTTGAATCATAAAAATACATAACATCAACCTCTTTTCCATTTTCATTTATACACTAAATATATATATTATTGCCCTATTATATCGAATACATGATAAAAGTCAAACGAGTTCATAAACTTTTAAGAATTCTTTTGATAATATTTACAGAATTTAGAAATCTGACACTTTTCACACTTTGGGCTTCTCGATGTACAAACCGCTCTCCCATGCCGGATCAAAAGAATATTGATCGGAATCCAGTATTCTTTCGGAAGAACCATTCTCAACTGTTTTTCTGTACCTAATACATTCTTGCTGTCCACCCAGCCAAGACGGTTCGAAACCCGGTGAACATGTGTATCAACTGTAATTTCCGGCATTCCAAGCTCATTCGCCATATATAGATTTGCTGTTTTTCGTCCGATACCGGCAAGTGACATCAGTTCCTCTCTCGTTGACGGAACGATACCATGAAAATCCTGCGCAAGCTGTATACAGCATTTTTTCATATTTTTTGCTTTATTTTTATATATCCCGATTGATCGTATGTATGATTCTATCTCTTCCAGATCGGCCTCCGCCACATCCTCAACTGTATCGAACCTCTGATATAGGGCCGGAAGCACCGCATCCACCTGCTTATCTGTGCTCTGCGCACTGAGCATGATCGCGATCAAATGCTGCCAAGGATGATTATGGTGAAATCCGGAATTTTGTGCTCCATAAGTATCCACCAGCCAATCCAGTATCATTTGTACTTCTGTCTTTGTCATTCTTTCTCACTTTCCTTTTTCGTTTTT
>JAUNOI010000050.1:0-12143 GCA_030531165.1 Lachnospiraceae bacterium | reverse complement strand
GTAGCATGATTTTTATAATCTAATTTATCCAAATATATATACTGTTCTGTATCTGAGGGCAGATTCTGATCCATAAGCGATGACTCCACTAATCGCTTTATAATATAGTAAATCGTTGCAAACAATGGAACACCTATGATCATTCCAACAATTCCAAACAATTCTCCAAAAACCAAAATAGCAAACAAGACCCAGAATGGGGATAATCCGGTGGATTCTCCCAGAATTTTCGGGCCGATAATATTTCCATCTACCTGCTGCAATATGAAAATAAAAATAATAAACTCGATGCATTTCATCGGATCGATCAGCAAGATCAGGAGAGCGCTTGGAACTGCTCCAATATATGGTCCAAAAAACGGAATAACATTTGTTACACCGACAATGAAACTGATCAATGAAACATATGGCATTTTTAAAATCCAAAGTCCGATAAAGCAGATAATGCCAATAATAATGGAGTCGATAATTTTACCACTGATAAATCCACCAAACATTCTGTCGCACTGACGTACTGTATCGAGAATAAAAGCATTTATATTTCTTTTTTTAGAGACAGCATACAATATTTTCTTTGCCTGACCGCAAAATCTGTCCTTTTCAAAAAGAACATAGATCATTACAATAAATCCCACGATAATGTCGAAAATAAATCCAAATGCATTCAAAATTCCGGAAACAATCGAATTTAATGTGCTGTATATTCCAGACTGCATCCAGTCGGTAAACCAATCGTTGAACCTCTTGACTGCCTCTTCGGCAAATTCAAGAATCTGGCTGTCGCTTTTTACAAAATGATTGACCTGACCAACAAAGGAATTCAACATACCTGGTAGAGATGCTGTCAACTCAATGATTGTATCAATAAGCTGGGGTAAAAAAATCCAGAACATAATAAAGCAAATAAACAGTAAGAAAAACGCCGTCAAAAATACAGAAATCGTTCTGGAAAGTTTTTTCTTGAATTTACGCTCTGTCAGTGCCTTTTCAATCCTATATTGAATCGGTGAAAGCAGATATGCTAAGGCCAGACCGATCAAAATCGGCTGAAGGGTCGAACAAATAATGCCAAAAAACCGTGCAACTGCTTTTATATTAGCAAGTCCCATATATAATAAGACAACAGATCCCAGGCTGAAAAAAATGGTCAAACCCTGTCTTATATATTTATTTTTTTCTTCCATAAATCATTCCTCCTATGTTAATAAATGAACAAATAATGCTCTATATATAAATTTTGTTTATACATAGAGCATTTTATGTAAAAGAACACAATACTGTTAATTATTCATCCCAGTTGTGGTACACTTCCTGGACATCATCATCTTCATCAAGAAGATCCAGTGTTTTCTGGATGTTTTTAAGATCTTTTTCATCAGTTAATTCAACATAAGTCTGAGGAATCATGTTAATACCTGCTTCAGCCATAGGAATATTCTCTGCTTCTAAAGCCTCTCGGACAGCACTAAAATCAGCAGGATCTGTGATCACTTCGTAACTGTCTTCTTCTTCAGAGAAATCCTCAGCTCCGGCATCCAGAGCGATCATCATCAGATCATCCGCATCCATTTCACATTCTTCTTTTCCGATAATAATCTGACCTTTCTTGTCAAACATATAGGATACACATCCCGGAGTTCCGACATTGCCGTTACCCTTTGTAAATGCATTACGCACATTGGATGCAGTTCGATTTTTATTATCTGTCAGCGTTTCGACAATAATTGCAACGCCGTTTGGTCCATAGCCTTCATATGTAATTGATTCGTAATTTACAGAATCTGCATCGCCGGCAGCTTTTTTAATGCCGCGATCGATCGTATCATTTGGCATATTGTTCGCTTTTGCTTTTGCGATAACATCTCGAAGCTTGCTGTTATTTGCAGGATCCGGACCGCCTTCTTTTACTGCTACAGCAATTTCTCTCCCGATAACGGTAAAAATTTTACCTCTTTTTGCGTCATTTTTTTCCTTTTTGTGCTTAATATTCGCAAATTTACTATGTCCTGACATTTTTATTCTCCTTTATCTTTCTCTTTTTCTGCTTTACTAACTTTAATCTGACGTATCATTTTATCATGAATATCGACAGATTTAAAGGAATAGCCTTCGTATAAAATCTCTACTTCTTCATTCTCATCCGGAAGATGATTTAACTGATCGATCATAAATCCATTGATCGTTTCAATATCCTGATCCGGAAATTCAATGTCCAGCAACGCTTCTACTTCTTCTAACCGGGCCACTCCCTGAATCAGATAGCCTTTGTTATCACCCAGTTTTACAATTTCATGTTCATCAACATCATATTCATCAAAAATATTGCCGACGATAACTTCCAGCATATCCTCCATAGCAACGATTCCCTCCGTCTGACCATATTCATCCACAACAATAGCCATATGGATCTTCTTCGTCTGCATTTCTTTAAATAAATCTGAGATTTCCATCGTCTCATGAACATAAAAGGCCTCTCGGGCGATCTCTGCCAGTGTCTTCTGACTTTTATTCAAATAAGCCTCTATCACATCTTTCAAATATAAGACACCTAAAATATGATCAATATCTTCTTCATATAATGGGAAACGTGAATACGGCTCATCCAGCATGAAGTTCAGAGCTTCTTCAATATGTAAAGTGCAGTCAATGCCAACGATCTTTCGTCGAAACCGCATAACATCTTTCGCCTCTTTATCACCGAACTCAAAGACATTGTTGATCATCTCCCGCTCTTCTTCTTCAATCACACCCTGTTCCAGGCCTTCCCGAACCATGTTTTTGATTTCTTTTTCGTATTCGTTATCTTCATTTTCTGATTCCGTCTTTTTCGTGCGGTTCCCGGACAAAACGGAATGCTTCAAAGAAAAAATATACACTGCTTCCACTACACATATCATCGTAAGCAAAGCGACTATGATATAAATCAGTGTATCTATGTCGTCCATTAAACTTCTCCTTTATCTATTTCATTTATACACGGCAGATAATTAGCCACTTACTGCCGCATGTGAACCGTTGAAGCCCGCATAGCGCATTTCATTCGGTTAACACGGTTCATTTAACTATAACATTATTTCTGATTCTCGTCAATCATCGGCTCTATGTATCAATGTTCAGGCTGATTTTTAACGCAATATCAATTTTATCCATAAGCCATGGTTCCAGATGACAGACTCTTTCTTTTAGCCTGCGTTTATCGATCGTGCGAATCTGCTCTAATAATACAACCGAATCACGGATAATCTCACATTTTCTGCTGTCGAGTTCAACATGCGTAGGGAGTTTCGCTTTATTCATTTTACTCGTAATTGCTGCACAGATGACTGTCGGGCTATGCTTATTCCCTGCATCATTCTGTATAATTAAGACCGGTCTGACCCCACCTTGTTCAGAGCCGATCACCGGTCTTAGATCTGCATAATAAATGTCTCCACGTTTAATCATCATGACTGCACGCTCCATCAAAGTTCTTACTTAAAGTATTGCCTGTTTGATGGAAAATATGCAGTTTTATTCATTTAAATAATCGATAATCTGTATCAGCTTTCCGTTTTTGTAGTAGACGCGCGGTACCCTTCTTGTCAATCCGCAAATAAATTCATAATTAAAACTATGTTCTTTGGACACTTCTTCAACGGTAATGCAGTTGCTACCATCCTGTCCAACCAGAATAACATCATCTAGTTCTTCCACGCCGTCAATATCCGTAACATCGACCATAAACTGATCCATGCAAATACGTCCAACGATCGGCGCATACTGACCGCGAATCAGCACGCGTCCCTTCGACGAAAGCGCACGCGGATACCCGTCTGCATAACCAACCGGAATCGTTGCGATCCTTGATTTTCTCTTTGTTATGAATGTTGATCCATAACTAATACCGATTCCTTTTTCCAATTCTTTTATATAGATAATATGGCTCTTAAAGCTTAAAGCAGGCTGCAGTTTAATCTTGTCTTTCCTCACTTCTTCGGATGGATACAGTCCATAAGTCATAATACCGGAACGCACCATATTGAGCTGGTAATCCTCCAGGTCGATAATGGAAGCACTATTTGATACATGTTTGACCGGAATCGATACCCCTGCTTTTTCTAATTTATCTACAAAGTTCCTATATCGTTCAAACTGTCTGTTGGCGGAAGTTTTATCCAGCTCATCCGCACAGGCAAAGTGCGTAAAGATTCCTTCCACTTCCAGGTTTGGCAGTTTCTTGATCTTTTTAATGATCTCAATGGATTGATCATCATCTTTAAATCCAATCCGGCTCATGCCAGTATCCAATTTAATATGTATCTTCGCGGTTTTTCCCAACAAAACCGCAAACTCGGAGATCTTTTCGGCCATCTCATATCGAAAAACAGTCTGTGTCAGACCATACTGAACCAATTCTCCATACTGATACGGAGATGTATAGCCCAGAATCAGAATCGGCGATTGAATTCCATGCTTTCTTAACACAATTCCTTCGTCAATAATCGCAACAGCGAATGCATCTACACCAATTTCATGCAAAGACTTTGCAACAGGCACTGCACCATGCCCATAGCCATCTGCTTTGATGACTGCCATTATTTTTACATCATTTTTTATCGTATTTTTTACCTGCTGCACATTGTAATTAATCGCATCCAGATTAATTTCTGCATATGCTCTTAAATATTTATCCAAAACGATTGCCTCCTCAGTGATCCGGTATATTCTGTGTAAATACCCCTGAAATATTGTTTAATAAATCTGATGCCAACAGACTATAAGTTCCTTTTTCCTTTCTTGCAAGATCTCCTGCAAGTCCATGACAATAGACTCCCAGACGAGCTGCCTCGGTTATATCAAGCCCTCCGGAACAAAGTCCTGCAATCATTCCTGTTAAAACATCTCCGGAACCGCCTGTCGACATTCCATTATTACCACTTGAGTTTATAAATGTCAACCTCTCTCCGGAGGAAATTAAAGTCCGTGCATTTTTGAGAACGAAGGTCAGGTGATTTTCTTTTGCATAACTGCAAATACACGCAAAGGGATCCTCATTAATCTGTGCAATCGATATTCCAAGAATTCTGGATGCTTCTTTCATATGCGGTGTAATGACAATGTCCGCCTTCGCATCCGGCAGCATTTCCTGAAATTCCGATAACACATTACACGCATCCGCATCGATGATCAGACTGCCCTCGTATTGTTTCAACATATCTTCCAATAGAGTTCTTGTTATATCATTTTGACCCATCCCCGGTCCGATCACAACAGTTTTACATGCTTTTCTGTGTTCTCTGACAAGCCGCAGTGCCTCATTTCCGGAACGGTAAGTCGTCATGACTGCTTCCGGTATTAAACTCTGTAAAATCGTTCTGTTTTCCTCCGTTGTAAGGATTTCCACCAGACCACTTCCGCACAGATAAGCTGCCTTTGCACTAAAATAACAGGCGCCTGCCATATTCGTTGTTCCCGCTATAATCAGCACTTTCCCATAGGTGCCTTTGTGCGAATCATTTTTCCTTTTTGGAAGCAAAGCCAGGTCTTCCATATCATAAGTATATGCCGTAGGGCAAAGTCTTTTCACCACCGCATGTGGAAAGCCAATATCTGCAACGATGATCTCCCCTGCATAATCATTACCTGGATACAGCAGCAAGCCGCGTTTCATCAATCCAAATGTCACTGTCATATCGCATTTTAAAGCTGTTCCAAGCACACTTCCCGTCGTGCAACAGATCCCTGACGGCGCATCAATCGCTATTTTATATGCATCAGACTGATTCATCGCCTGAATCACCTCTGCATAATGGCCTCCAACCTCTCTGGACAATCCCACGCCGAAGATTCCGTCTATTAAAATATCATACTCTTCATAATCTGCTTCCTGCACGACCATATATCCGAGAGAAAATAAAATATTCATCTGATCCATAAACTGATCCGATGCCCTCAAAGTATTTCCCTCGATCTGAATCGTCACATCGTACCCATCCTCTAAAAGCATACGTCCTAAGGCGAGTCCGTCTCCACCGTTATTTCCAATGCCAGCTACAATACAGATTTTCTTCGATCTGTCAAACCGTTCCACAATGATATCGTACATCTTTAATGCCGCTTTTTCCATTAAAACCATGCCCGGAATACCGATTTCTTCTATACTTGTCCTGTCAATCGCCTGCATCTCTGCACTTGTTGTAATATATTTCATTTTGCATCACCCTTTCTATAAAGAAACAAAGCGTTCCAGTCCGCTTCGAACTCACTAAATTCTTGAAGAACTTTTTATAAAATTAAACAGATTCTCCAATTACAAACGCAATTGCAATATCTTTTGTATTAGAAATTGATACATGCCATTTTGTAATATTCATCTGAGCTGCTTTCTTTTTGGCATTTCCATGAAGAACGACATATGGTTTTCCGCTTTCTTCACGTCCGACTTCGATCTCATATGCTTCCACGCCGCAAAATCCTGTCGCGAACACCTTGACAACCGCCTCTTTTACAGCAAAATTGCCCGCAGCCTTACTTGGATATCCGGCAACGAGCTCCTTTTCATTGGCATGAAAAATACGTTCCGGGAAACGATTCCCGGAACACATCTTCTCCATTCTCTTAATTTCAATTACATCAGTTCCCACACCGATGATCATGGTGTGCTACCTCCAAACTATTCCTTACTGCTTCGAATCCGATAAGATAGTGTCATAAGACTTTCCGCTAAATGTACATTCTCTACCATGATATCCTGCGAAAGTTTCAAATCGACCGGGGCAAAGTTCCAAAAGGCTTTAATCCCCCATTCTGCCATGGATTTTGCCATGTCCGGTGCCATCTGCTTTGGCAAAGTTAAAACTGCGATCTTGATATCATGTTTCTTGATAAACTCCTCTAACGTATCAATATCGTAGATCTCAACACCGCGTACTGTAAGACCGACCAAACGCGGATTCACATCAAAAAGACCTAACACACGAAAACCATTTGGTTCGAAATGGTAATTAGCCAGAGCCTGCCCTAAATTACCCGCTCCAACGATAATCATATCATTCACCGCATCAAGCCCTAAAATCTTACCAATCTCAGTATATAGATATTCTACATTATATCCATATCCCTGTTGACCAAAACCACCGAAATTATTCAAATCTTGTCGAATCTGTGAGGCAGTCACCTGCATGCGCTGACTCAATTCCTTTGATGAAATCCTGGAAATATCATGCTCCTTTAGTTCTCCAAGATAACGATAATATCGAGGCAGTCTTTTAATAACAGCAGGTGAAATATCTTTTTGTGTTGTTATTTTATTTGATTCTGCCACTTAAATTCCTCCTTGCTCTCCTAACTCACTTAAATTTATTATAATAGATTGTCTAAAATATGTCAATCAATAATAAAATTGTTCTATAGATGCATTTTTAAAACTTTACTTAATATCTGCCATATGTTAGAATATTTGTCAGAAAATTTACAGATAAGGAAGAAAACAATGATTTTATCATGTCAGAATATATCAAAAACATTTGTTGACCAGGTTGTTTTAAGTGATGTTTCCTTTCATATCGAAGATTATGAAAAAGCCGCGATCGTTGGTATTAACGGCGCTGGAAAATCAACCCTGCTTAAAATTATCATGAATGAACTGGAAGCAGATACCGGTCTTGTTACCTTCTCAAAGGGGAAGACGATTGGATACCTTGCACAGCATCAGGAACAGATATATCACAATACAATTTACGATGAAATGCTGTCCGTAAAGCAGGAAATTATCGATTTAGACCGAAAAATACGCCGATTAGAACAACAAATGAACGGTTTAGAAGGTAACGATCTGGAAAAAATACTGGACGCATATACGAAAGCCAACCACCGCTTTGAACAATTAGACGGTTATGCATACAAAAGCGAAATTACCGGCGTTTTAAAGGGGCTCGGTTTTACAGAAGACGAATTTTCCAAGCAGATTTCCACCTTATCCGGCGGCCAAAAGACAAGGGTTGCACTGGGAAAACTGCTTTTATCCAAACCGGATATCATCTTATTAGATGAACCGACCAACCATCTGGATATGAACTCTATCACATGGCTGGAGACCTTCCTGTTAAACTATCGCGGGGCTGTATTAATCGTTTCCCATGACCGCTATTTCCTTGATAAAGTTGTAACAAAAATTATAGAAATTTCCAATTCAAAATCCCGAACTTATAGAGGAAACTATAGCGCCTATACGGAAAAACGGGATCAGATTCGCGCAATTGAAATGAAAGAATACGAAAAGCAGCAACAGGAAATCAAACACCAGGAAGAGGTCATTACAAAATTAAAGCAGTTTAATAGGGAGAAATCAATCAAACGTGCAGAAAGCCGTGAAAAAATGCTCGATAAAATGGATATTATCGATAAGCCGGTTGAAATCGATACCAATATGAAACTTGTGCTGGAACCCTCCCATATAAGCGGAAATGATGTCCTGATGGTTGAAGACCTTGCAAAATCTTACAAAGATCATCTCCTCTTCCAAAATATCAATTTTGAAATCAAACGGGGAGAAAAAGTTGCCTTGATCGGCGAAAACGGCACCGGTAAGACAACCATGCTGAAAATCATCAACCGCCATGTGGCAAAGGATACCGGCATGATCCGCCTGGGCAGCCGGGTAAAGATTGGTTATTATGATCAGGAGCAACAGGTACTTCACGATGAGAAAACAATCTTTCAAGAGATCAGCGATGCTTATCCATCCTTGAATAATACCCGTATCCGCAATGTACTTGCCGCATTTCTTTTCCGCGGTGAAGATGTATTTAAACGGATCGGCGACTTGAGCGGTGGCGAAAGAGGTCGTGTATCATTGGCCAAACTGATGCTTTCCTCTGCGAACTTTTTGATTTTGGATGAGCCGACCAACCACCTGGATATTTTCTCAAAAGAAATTCTTGAAAATGCATTGAATCAATATACAGGAACGGTTCTTTTTGTTTCTCATGATCGTTATTTTATCAATAAAACAGCAACAAGGATTTTGGAATTAAATCATGAACACTTAGACGAATATAAGGGAAATTATGATTATTATCTTCAGAAAAAAGAAGAAGCACAAATAAAATCCGCTTCTTCTGCCGTCCAGACATCAACGGTGAAAGAAGAAAGCGAGGTAAAACTCGATTGGAAACAGCAAAAAGAAGAACAGGCACGGCTGAGAAAACAGGCAAACCGTTTGAAAAAGCTGGAAGAGGAAATTGAAGAGCTGGAAAGACATTCGACAAAATTGGATGATGAAATTGCCTTACCCGAAAACGCTTCAAATTCCGGAAAGCTTATGGAGCTGGCAGCACAAAAGGCTTCTATCGATGAAAAATTAATGGAACTCTATGAGGAATGGGAAAGTTTATCCTGAAAAAAAATCCCATACCGGCTAACAATAACATCAGCTTGGTATGGGATTTATACGTTTTAAATATCAAGAATAATCGTAAACGGTCCGTCATTTTCCAGCGATACTTTCATATCCGCTCCAAAAACGCCTTTTTCTACAACGGGAACCTGCTTTCTGCATTCTGAAATAATATATTCATATAAATGATTTGCCATGTCCGGCTTTCCCGCTTCGATAAATGATGGGCGGTTTCCCTTTTTGCAGTTCGCATACAACGTAAATTGGGAAATCATCAACAACTGACCATCTACATCTTTTAATGATAAATTGGTCTTTCCTTCCTGATCTTCAAATATCCGGAGATTGATCAGTTTTTTTACGTACTTGTCCGCAATTTCTTTCGTATCCGAGTCCGAAACACCGACAAATACAAGAAGTCCCTTTTTAATTGCGCCTTTGATTTCACCATCTACTTTTACTTCAGCATGATTAACTCTCTGTATTAAAAATTTCATTACCTGCACCTCTCATATTTTTTCTAATTGTAGCATCTTTCTATAAAACTGTCTATTTTATTAAGCAAACGCATTTTTCCGGCATATTATGTATTAATGAGAAACGGAGTATTTATCATGAAAAAAGTAATCCAGACCATTCAATGTAATTATGCACATAAAAATAAAATAACAGGAAAAAACATTACGATCGCATATCTGGATACCGGGATTACGCCGCATCACGATTTCTTAAGCCCACAAAATCGAATTATCTGTTTTAAAGATTTTGTAAATCACCGTATTCACCCATATGACGATCATGGACACGGAACCCACGTTGCCGGAATCGGCTCATCATCGAAAATTGGAATTGCTCCCCAGTCAAATATTGTTGCACTAAAAGTTTTAAATCGATTTGGAAATGGAAACTGCGCCAACCTCATCCGCTGTTTTCAATGGATCCTGGATCATATGGAACTTTATCAGATCAGAATCGTCAACATCTCCATCGGGATGGATGACGAATACAGCGCTTCTAAACGAAAAGAACTGACCGAATGGGTGGAACGCCTTTGGGATAGAGGGCTGATCATCTGCATTTCCGGCGGAAATATGGGACCGAAACAAAACAGCATCACAAGTCCCGGAACAAGCTACAAAGTGATTACCGTTGGCTCCAGTGATGATTCTACCAATCCATATTCCGGCAGGGGACCGACAAAAGAATGTATCATGAAGCCAGATCTTACTGCTCCCGGCACAAATATCTTATCCTGCTACAGTTCTTCTCATTATATCGAAAGAAGCGGAACATCCATGGCAACTCCAATCGTATCCGGAGCAATTGCACTTTATCTGGAAAAATATCCCGCTTCTACAAATAAAATGATAAAATTAAAATTGCGTTCCAGCTGTGATGATCTTGGTCTCCCTCCAAACCAGCAGGGCTGGGGACGCATCAATATACAAAAACTATTACAAAACTAGAAGTTCACAACCTCTTCCTTTGGAGGAGCTGACTTTTCGATCCGGACCGCCTGAAGCATAATATACTCGCCTCGCTGATGCACTTTCGCAAGCAGACTGACCCATTCACCATCTCTGACATTCGAAAAATCAGACAAATTAAACGTATGAGATTTTGCTTTCGCAAGATTACAAGGATATGCATAGAATGCAATATCATCCGCACAGCACGTCATAATCTTTCTGCCTGGATAGATCCCTGTTCTAGGCAGACGATTAGAACGGCGGACCTGTGTCTTCATCTGCACCATCTTACCATCATAACGCTTTGGATTATCCTGTGCATCGACAAACCAGATACCGTATTCCGCGTCTTCAATCTCGATAATATCTTTGGTCACATCAAATGGCAGCAAATCTTCCATCTCGAACTCTTTGCCGTCACTGCGTTCGAAATATACCTGAACCCGACTGTTAACCGCAAGCGCAGATCGACGGTAAGTTGCTGCCGGTGTTTCGTCTCCGCATCGGTTAAATATGATCATATCCGCCATCTTAAACTTTTCGATGATCAATGCACGCATATTTCTCATATACATGTCAAAGGTACCTGCATCGACAGTCATGATTGCCTGATAAATCTCACCAGGTGTATCAACAAACGCATCATATAAAGTCTCTATCTGCCACATTCCATTAAATTCAACCATGATCATAGTCGGATCGTACTTTTCAATACAGCTATTGATAAATTCAGAAGAAAAGTCTTCTTCGTCTTCTACATAAACACAGGCTTTTGTCTCAAATTCCTCCTCACCTTCTTCACAGGAGATTACCATGATCCGCTCTCCCATGCGAAAATCCGGCTGACGGAGCGTGTCATTAATAAAGGAAGTCTTGCCGCTATCCAATAGTCCTGTAAAAACATAAACCGGTACTTCTTTCACATTATCACCTACTTAAATAATTTTGAAATAAACTCTTCATCCATCTTGGAACCGATGACACAGATTTTACCACATACTTCTGGAGCACCTTCACGAATCTCTATCTCTTCCGGCACATAATCAAAATAAATCCAGGTTCCATCTTCTGCCGCTACCATACCTTTTGCACGGAGTACCGTCTCCGGCATCTGTCCTAAAATATCTGAAATTCTTTCCTTTGTAAACTTCTTGCTCGTCTCAAGACCCCAGCTTGCAAACACATCATCCGCATGATGATGGTGGTGATGTCCGTGATGATCATGACCACAGTCATGGTCATGATGATGGTGATGATGTTCATGCTCTTCATGATCATGATGGTGGTGATGCTCATGT
>JAUNOI010000049.1 GCA_030531165.1 Lachnospiraceae bacterium | reverse complement strand
ATATAATTAACCGAGAGTAGAAAGCTATTTGAAATGATGAATGAAGTATATTACTTCATGGTATTTCGTATAAAAAGAAAAGAGATTATGAATTATTATATGCGTGGAAATGACTTGATAGGACAAAAATTTGGAAAACTGACCGTTACCGGGAAAAGCAGTCAGCGGAAAAACGGCTATATCATGTGGGAGTGCAGATGCAGCTGCGGAAATCACATCCTGGCGGAGTCAAGACACTTAAGGAGAGGGACGCTCCGGGACTGCGGATGTTCTTCGGTAAAAGCCCGAAAAGATCTGACGGGGCAGCGATTCGGCCGCCTCTTGGTTTTAGAAGAGACGGAGAAACGGGACAGAGATGGCAACGTCATCTGGAAATGCCTTTGTGACTGCGGGAATACCGCAGAAGTGTCGGGAAGCAGACTGACAAAAGGCATGAAAAAGAGCTGTGGCTGTTTAAAGCATCCGCCGTTAAAGGATTTGGCAGGAAAAAGGTTTGGCCGCCTGACGGTGCAGTCTTATGCCGGGAAAAGGGAGGGAAACCATTACTGGCACTGCCGATGCGACTGTGGTAACGAGCTGGATGTGCGGCAGACGAATCTCCAGTGCGGCCATACAAAGAGCTGTGGCTGTCTGGCAGATCTTGCCGGGAGCAGGCACTATGTCGACGGGACGTGCATCGAGCTGATCCGTTCGGGAAAAGTGTCCAAAAACAATACCAGCGGGATCCGGGGGGTTTACTGGAATCGGAAAAATGAACGCTGGATTGCACATATCACATTTAAAAAGAAACGCTATTATCTGGGAAGTTATAAAAATCTGGAAGATGCAGCAGAGGCAAGGAAAAAAGGCGAAGGGATGTATGCCGATTTTCTGGAATGGTATGGAAAGGAATACCATGAAGCAAAAGTGCTGCAGGAAGACAGGGTATGACAGAGGACATTGTTGTGCCATGAGAAAGGGGATAAAAAATGGAAGATCTGGAAATAAAAAAACAGGATGAGGAAGGGGAAGTGATCGATCTCGTCGCTGCTGCACGTATATTGCTACACCGGTGGTGGCTGATCTTACTGGTCATGGTCGTTGTAGGAGCAGCGGCGTATGCGGGGAGCAGCTTTTTGATAGAGCCGTCCTATTGCTCCGGATTTACCGCTTACATCAACAATAATAAAGAACAGCTGACAGAATCCGTTTCCTCACAGGATATCACAGCTGCAAGGAGTCTGGTATCCACTTATGGAACGATCATCCAAAGCCGTTCTGTCGTAGAGGAAGCGATCGAAAGAGCAAGGGCGGACTGCACTTATGAGGATCTGGAAGGTGCTGTTACGGTGCAGGCAGTTGACGATACGGAGATCATACAGGTGGATGTGGTCACAAAGAATGCCGGTCTTTCGTATGATATAGCAAGAGCGCTGCAGAAAGTAGCTTCCAAAAAGATCTTTGAGATCACGGAAGCTGGATCTATGTCGGTGATTAACTCTGCAAGATATCCGGAGGGAATTTACTCACCGGATTACAGGAAGATTGCCTTGATCAGCGCATTGGCAGCAGGCCTGATGGTCTGTGCGGCACTGCTCTTAAGAGAATGGATGGATGACCGCGTGAAAGGCGCAGACGGACTGGAGGAGATATATGGTATCCCTGTCCTGGGAGTGATCCATGATCTGGCGTCTGCTGGTTACAGGAATGGAGCGTATGGATATGGGAAGAAAGAGTAAGCGGAAGATGGAACGCCAGAAGGCGAAAGAAGAGAAGATGGTCTTAAGCGAGAGTTCGTCTTTCCTGATGAAAGAAGATTATGCGGCACTTCGTACCAATGTGGCATTTTCTCTTCCGGGTGAGGGAGGAAAGTGCATCGTGGTCACAAGTTCCATCCAGCATGAAGGAAAATCTACAACGGCACTCAACCTGGCCGCATCTTATGCCCAGGTGGGAAAGAAGGTGCTGCTCATCGACTGTGACATGCGGATGCCGGTCATCGCCTCACGCCTACATATCAAAGAAGATGAGGAGAAAAAGACAGGATTGTCCCATCTGCTGATCGGTGAATGCAAGGAATCCGATGCTGTCAGATATGTGGAAAAATTGGATATCTACATGATCACAGCGGGAATGATACCTGCAGATCCGACACGGCTGCTGAGTTCATCAGAGATGACGATCCTGCTGGATAAGATGAAGAAGGAATATGATGTGGTGGTCCTGGACTGTCCGCCTGTGAATATCGTTGTGGATGCCTGCCTTCTGGCAGGCTGTGTGGATGGCTATCTTATGGTCGTGCAGCATGGGAAATCAGAAAAGCGGGCCATCGCATCGATGATCAGCCAGATCAAACGTGTGAACGGGAATATCTTAGGTTTTGTGTATACCAATGCACCGGTTGAGGATAAGAAGTATGGCGGATACCAGTATGGATATGGTTATGGAAGGAAATAGATGGCCTCTAAATGGATGGGCAGACCTGCATTGCCACGTACTTCCGGGTATGGATGACGGCTGCGGGGACTGTGAAGAATCTGCAGCAGTGTTAACGGAGAGCCTGAAACAGGGGATCCGCGGGATCGCGGCGACACCGCATTACTATCCGACGGAGTCAGTGGAACGGTTTTTAGAAAGACGGTTACAGTCTTATGAAAAGCTCAGGAGATATCTGGATGGACAGGAACTAGAGACGCCAGAAATCTGTCTGGGAGCGGAAGTGGCATACCGAACCGGAATTTCCAGGGAACCGTTGCTTGAGAAGTTGTGTTATGGGTCATCCGGATACCTGCTGTTGGAACTGCCGTTTCAGAGGTGGAGTCGGTCTGTATTGCAGGAGATCCGCATGATCCGGAATGTCCGTGGGATCACTCCGGTGATCGCACATCTGGAACGTTACCTGAAGTTCCAGGATAAGAAGACGTTATCGGAGCTGTTTGATATGGATGTCTGTATCCAGATGAATGCAGGATATCTCCTTGGCAGGTGGACAAGGAGCAGAGCCAAAAGGATGATCCGAAACGGAGTTATACAGATCTTGGGTTCCGACTGCCATAACATGGAGACAAGACTGCCGAATCTTGGAATGGCAGTCCGGCAGATGGAAAAGAGTCGGCTTAGCAGGGAGGCTGAGGAGATCCGCCGGTTTGGGATGGAGATCTTCCAAGAGGCGGTAAATAATTAAAAGAAACAGAAGATGAGGGAAAAAGGGGAAATGAAAAAGTTATGTATCGAAAAGAAACAGAGGGATGGTCTAAACATTATGACTTTATATTGCTAGATATGATCTGTCTGCAGACAGCATTCATTTTGTCCTATGCATTCAGTGGATATGGATGGTATCCCTATGCAAATCTTTTATATCGGAATATGGCTGTCTTTATAGAACTGGCAGATGTCATTGTGATTGTTTTGTTTGGGACATTTAAGGGTGTATTGAAAAGAGGACATTATCAGAACTTTCTTATTACCATTCGGCATGCAGTGATCACGGGAGCCTTGGCAGTCCTCTACCTGTTTTTGATACAGAAAGGGCAGAATTATTCCAGGCTCGCTTTTGTGACGATGATATGTTTTTATGCAGCGATTACCTATGTTATAAGAGAGATGTGGAAAAGGGCACTGCGGAAACAGATGGTGGAGGGGCGCGGTCGGTCGCTTCTGATCGTTACTACAGAAGAAGCTGCAGAAATCGTAATTGGAAATATAAAGAAGAACAATTATGCCAGGTATAAGATCGTTGGTGTAGCTATTATTGATCGGAATCTGACCGGCAGAAAGATCGATGAGGTAGAAGTGGTCGCAGGAGAGAAAACGGCAGCGGAGTATGTATGTCAGGGATGGGTTGATGAAGTACTGGTTGTTACCCATGGGACAGTTCCATATCCGTCTGAACTGATCGATCAACTGTTAGAGACGGGAGTGACCGTTCATCTGAACTTGGCTAAGATATCTAATGTGCCGGGAAAAAGGCAGCTGATCGAGAAAATCGGAACTTATACCGTGCTCACAACGAGCATCAATTATGCTTCTTCCGGCCAGCTTTTTCTGAAACGTCTGATGGATATTCTGGGAGGAGTCGTCGGGTGCATGTTCACCGGGATCATCTTTCTCTTTGTGGCACCGATCATTTATATCAGTTCACCGGGACCGATCTTTTTTTCGCAGGAACGCGTAGGAAAGAATGGAAAGAAATTCCGTATGTATAAGTTCCGGAGTATGTATATGGATGCAGAGGAGCGCAAAGTGGAACTGATGAAAGAAAACAAGATGGAAGATGGAAAGATGTTCAAACTTGATTTCGATCCCCGCGTGATCGGCAATACAATCTTGCCTGATGGCACGAAAAAGACCGGGATTGGCAACTTTATCAGGAAGACAAGCCTGGATGAATTTCCTCAGTTTTTTAATGTACTGAAAGGCGATATGTCCATTGTGGGAACCAGGCCTCCTCTGGCTGATGAAGTGAACCTGTATGAAAGGCATCACCGTGTCAGGCTTGCGATCAAACCAGGTATTACGGGCATGTGGCAGGTCAGCGGCAGGAGCGATATCACAGACTTTGAGGAAGTCGTCCGGCTGGACAGAGAATATATTGCTGGGTGGAATATTGGTTTGGATATTAAGATACTGCTGAAAACAGTGCTCGTTGTCCTTAGGATGGATGGGTCGGTGTAGGAATGAGCTCGGCAGAGTGGTGATGCAGAGAAGGGGATGGAACTGAGGAGTTTGTATAACAGCAGATATTACAAATGTCTACCCCACAAAATTAGTAGCGATTTTGTAGGCTATGATGACAGGAAAAATCATCTGCATTATCTGGAAAATGAGGTTTAGGGTACAGGCCTGGGGATAGTGATAAGAACATTTCTGAGGTTGATGAACTACCTGAAATAAGAATGAGGGTTTTCGGATAGACCTATCGATGAAGTGATAAACACATTGAGCATAGGAATGAAAGGGAACCAAGATGAAGGAGTGTGCGAAAGATGAAAGATAAACTAAGTATTGCAATGCTAGGGCATAAGCGCATTCCATCACGGGAAGGCGGCATAGAGATTGTAGTGGAGGAACTCTCCACGAAAATGGTTAAAGCAGGTCATTCTGTTACTTGCTATAACCGGTCAGGTCATCATGTAAGCGGAAAAGAATTTGATGGAGGTTCTCTTAAAGAATATAAAGGAGTAAAGCTGAAATCTGTTTTCACTATCAATCGTAAGGGTCTTGCCGCGATGACATCTTCCTTCATTGAAGCAATCTGTGCCGCATTTGGAAAGTATGATGTAGTTCATTTCCACGCGGAAGGCCCTTGCGCCATGCTCTGGCTTCCGAAATTGTTCGGTAAACGGTGCATTGCAACGATACATGGTATCGATTGGCAGCGCGCTAAATGGGGCGGATTTGCCAGTAAGTACATCAAGTTTGGTGAAAAGGTCGCTGCGAAATGCGCTGATGAAATCATCGTCTTATCGGAAGGTGTTCAGAAGTATTTTATGGACACCTACGGGAGAAAAACGATGTTTATCCCGAACGGAGTCAACAGACCGGTTCTCCGCAGACCGCGGCTTATTAAAGAAAAATATAACCTTGATAAAGATGAATACATTCTTTTCCTTGGCAGACTTGTTCCAGAGAAAGGGATTACATACTTGATTGATGCGTTTAAAAGCGTAAAGACAGAGAAGAAGCTGGTAATCGCTGGAGGAAGTTCTGACACGGATGCCTTTATGCAGGAATTAAAGAAACTTGCGGGAGGTGATGAGCGGATTGTTTTCACTGGATTTGTTCAAGGAAAAATACTTGAGGAGCTCTACTCCAATGCGTATGTGTACACACTTCCTTCCGATTTGGAGGGTATGCCTCTGAGCCTCTTGGAAGCCATGAGTTATGGGAACTGCTGCCTCACCTCTGATATTGCGGAGTGCGCAGAGGTCGTAGAAGATCAGGCACTTCTGTTTAAAAAATCGGATGTAGATGATTTGAGAGAAAAACTGCAATACGTCTGTGATAATCCAGATGCAGTTATGAAGCTGAAAAATGGTGTAGCTGATTTTATTTGCAGTAAGTATAACTGGGATGATGTGGTTGAGCAGACATTGAAGCTGTATCAAAGCTAATATGGTTTCAAAGTATATAAACTAATGGAGATTATGATGGAAAAGAGACACTACGGAGCAATAGACGGATTGCGGATGATTGCGGCCTTTGGAATCGCAATGATGCATATCCGCGCAAACAGCAATTACGAAATAACTGGATATGTATACAATACGATTATTCCGTCTTTTACAAACTTCGTGTTCCTGTTTATGACAGTTTCAGCATTTGGAATGTGCTGTGGTTATTATGACAAGATACTGAAAAATCAAGTGAATCTGACGGAGTTTTACGGAAAGAGATTCAAGAAGATACTGTCATTCTTTGGAACCCTTGTGTTGTTAGACATTATCATGTCTCCGTCTGTGGCGTCCCTTTATGAAGGGTTCGCAGATTTAACTCTGTTGTTTGGATTTCTTCAGAAGCCAATATCTGTAATTGGCGTTGGCTGGTTCCTTGGTCTTGTGTTCGTGTTTTATCTGCTCTTCCCGTTCTTCTGTGTTCTGATAGAGAACAAGAGAAGGGCATGGATAGCATTTGCAGTCAGCCTCATCTACAACTTCGTCTGTGCGAACTACTTTGAGGTTGGAAGAACAAATATCCTGTACAGTGCATGTTTCTTCTTGGCGGGTGGATTGATTTACCTATATCGAGAGGAAATCGCAAAGCTGAACCGGTGGATTGCGCTTGGTATTGCAGGCTGCGCGGTTGTCTTGTACTACCTGATTGGCGGAAATGCAATGATATGCCTACTGGTATCTTGCACCCTTCTGATATACGCAATTATCAAGCGGGGGGGGTACTGGAGAACAGAGTTACAAAGTTCTTCAGTGGCATCAGTATGGAAATCTACCTGTCCCACATGGTGATTTTTCGTGTTGTTGAGAAACTGAAGCTTAATCGGATTCTGGGCAACGGCTGGTTGCAGTATGCAGTTACAAGCGTTTTAGTAATCGCTGATGCAACGGTGTTTGCCGTTGTGATGCAGAAGATTATTAGCAAGGCAATCGAAATAATGAATAAGAGGAAACAAATCGCATGAAAGTTTTGATGATAAACAAATTCCTGTATCCCAATGGTGGATCGGAAACCTACATATTTAAACTGGGTGACTATCTGAAATCTCATGGTCATGAGGTTCAGTATTTCGGAATGGAGCATGAGGGTCGTTGCGTGGGGAATTCAGTGAATGCTTATACGTCGGATATGGATTTCCACGGCGGCTCTGTGCTGTCAAAACTGACCTATCCGATTAAGACAATCTACTCTTCCGAAGCGCGGAAAAAGCTGCGCCTTGTGTTGGATGACTTTCAGCCGGATGTGTGTCACATCAATAACTTCAACTATCAGCTGACTCCCAGCATCATTCTGGAAATTGTCAAATGGCGTAAGCAGACAGGCCATAAGTGCCGGGTTGTGTTCACCGCACACGACTATCAGTTGGTATGCCCGAACCATATGTGCAATAACCCAAACACAGGAGAGAACTGCGAGAAATGCCTCGGTGGTCATTTTCTGAAGTGCGCGAAAGGTAAGTGCATCCACGGGTCTACTGCAAAATCAGCCATCGGCACAATGGAGGCAGTGTTCTGGAAGCTAAACGGTGTCTATAAGTACATCGACACGATGATTTGCTGTAGCGAGTTCCTGAAAACAAAGATGGATACCAATCCGCTGTTTGCAAAGAAGACCGTGGCACTCCATAACTTCGTGGACAAAGTAGAATGGAAAGAAGTACCGAAGAAGGATTATGTTCTCTACTTTGGTCGGTTCAGCAAGGAGAAGGGCATCGACACACTGACTAAGGTTTGTAAAGAACTGCCAGATGTGCAGTTCATATTTGCCGGTACCGGCCCACTGGAAGAAGCCATCAACGGTATTCCGAATATCAAGAATGTAGGCTTCCAGAAAGGAGCCGAACTGGAGAAGCTAATCCGAGAGGCACGGTTCTCTATTTACCCGTCCGAATGGTACGAGAATTGCCCGTTCTCTGTGATGGAATCCCAGATGTACGGTACACCGGTACTGGGTGCGGATATTGGCGGTATTCCGGAGCTGATTGAGGTTGGTAAAACTGGTGAGCTGTTTGAAAGTGGTAATGCTGCGGAGCTGAAGGAGAAGATTCGGCATCTGTGGAGCGATAAGGGACTGACAGATCAGTACAGCCGGGATTGCAAGGATATCAGCTTTGATGATATTGAGGAATACGGCGAAAAACTGATGAAGATTTATCAGGGAAAATAACAGTCATATATAGATGGAAATACACAGCGGGTATTACCGCAAGAGGAGAGAAAATTATGTCTAGCAATAATGAGAAGAAACTGAATGGTACTGTCATTGTGACCTACCGTTGCAATGCGCGCTGTTCTATGTGTAATCGATATAAAGCTCCTTCCAAACCGGAAGAGGAAATCTCTATTGAGACAATCAAGAAGCTGCCGAAGATGTACTTTACCAATATTACTGGCGGTGAGCCTTTCATCCGTACCGACCTGAAGGATATCGTGCGCGAACTGTACAAGAAGTCTGACCGTATCGTTATCTCCACCAATGGCTTCTTCACTGACCGCATTGTTGACCTCTGCAAAGAGTTCCCTCAGATCGGTATTCGTATTTCTATTGAGGGATTGGAGCAGACCAATAATGAGATTCGTGGCCTTCAAAATGGCTATCAGAGAGGCTATCAGACTTTGAAGACTCTGCGTGAGATGGGCATGAAGGACGTGGGTTTTGGCATGACTGTCCAGGACAAGAATGCTCCTGATCTCGTGCCGCTGTATAAGATTTCTGATGAGATGGGCATGGAGTTCGCCACAGCATCGCTTCATAACAGCTTCTACTTCGTGGAGGCCAAGAACATCATCCACGACCGTCCGATGGTTGCAAAGAATTTTGAGGATTTGATCAACGAGTTGCTTCGCAGCAACAGCCCAAAGAAGTGGTTCCGTGCTTACTTCAACCATGGCCTGATCAACTACATCTACGGTCAGAAGCGTCTGTTGCCCTGCGACATGAGTTTCGATACTTTCTTCATCGATCCGTATGGTGATGTTATGCCTTGCAACGGCACCAAGGACAAGGAAGTCATGGGCAACCTGAATAGCCAGAGCTGGGATGAACTGTGGAACAGTCCGCAGGCAGAAGAAGTCCGCAAGAAGGTTCGCTGCTGCGACCGGGATTGCTGGATGATCGGTAGTGTATCTCCGGCAATGCACAAGTACATTTGGAAACCGGCTACTTGGGTTTTGGTACATAAAACCAAAGCATTATTCAGTAAACATCCGTACTCTATGTATGAGAATAAGATTTGTAGAGATTATCGAGATGGTAAGGTGACGAAGGAAGAACTGGATAGATGCTCTACCTGTAATATGAATTGTGTGGTTAATAATGGTTTAAGTGATGCATCGAAAGCGCAACTGGTAGGAAGAACCGGTGAAGAGATTGTGGATGCAGATATTGCAGAGCAGATGAAAAAGTGAAGAGGATAAGTTTCATATGAAAGTAGCAGTAATAACTAGACATGCAATTACAAATTATGGCTCCTTATTGCAAGCTATAGCCACTCAACAGGTGATTGAAAATCTTGGTTATACTTGTGAAATCATTGATTATGTGAGGGTAGACGAGTCATACCGAGAACGTGAAAGGACTCTATTAAAACGTAAGCCAGAGTGGAATAACAATCCAATTAAAAGACTGATATATCTTATACTTCGCCAGCCAGAGAGCATTGCTACAGGAAAAAAATTTGAGAAAGAGCAGCAGGAATACTTAAATTTGTCTAATAGATACGATTCTGCGGATAGTTTGAAAGAAAACCCTCCAACTGCGGACATTTTTCTCACAGGTAGTGATCAAGTTTGGGGCCCTGTAGAAAATGGAACATATGACGATACATATTGCTTATCATTTACAAATGAAAAAAAGATAGCTTATGCTGCGAGCTTTGGTCACACGGAGATGAACGAGGAGTTAAAGCTGTATTTTAAAAAATGGCTATCTAGGTATAACAGTATCTCTGTGAGAGAAGATAGTGCAGTAAGAATCTTAAGTGATATGAGTTTGAAAGCAACTCAAGTATTGGATCCAACATTATTATTGGATAGTAATTATTGGGCTGATTTTTTAAAACCCATTAAATATAGAAAATATGTTTTGGTTTATCAACTTCACAACGATAAAAGACTTGGAGAATATGCAGAAAAAATAGCCACAGAGATGGGATTACCATTAATTCGGATTTCTACTTCTTATCATCAAGTGGCTCGCTCTGGAAAATTTGTTTGGTGTCCAAATGTTGGCGAATTCTTGTCATATGTAAAAAATGCCGAGTGCTTGATTACAGACTCCTTCCATGGGACTGCGTTTGCTATTAATTTTAACACTCAATTTATCGAAGTATTGCCAAACAATAATACAGGTACAAGAAATATAAGCATTTTGAAATTAACAGGGTTATTAGACAGGGTATTGACAAATACCAGTGATTTGTCATTGGCAAGTAAAAAAATCGACTTTAAATATGCCAATAAGGTTATAAAAGAAAAAAGAGCAGAGTCTATAAAGATTCTAAAAGAGATGATTGAGGAATAAATAAATGATTGAGGGCAAGATAAGAACGGTATGTGAAAAGGATAAATGTGCAGGATGCATGGCATGCGTAGATATTTGTCCTAAAGGTGCAATTAATATTGTTGATGATTTGATGGCATACAATGCGATAATTGACCAAGAAAAATGTATTAATTGTAATGCATGCCATAGGGTTTGTCAGAATAATTATTCGTCAACTACCCTCGAGCCGATATATTGGTATCAAGGCTGGGCAGAAAATGAAGTAATCCGAAGTGATGGATCATCAGGTGGTCTTGCTGGTGCCCTTTCAAAGTATTTTATCCGGAGTGGGGGAGAAGTATGCAGTTGTTGCTTTAAGAATGGTGGCTTTTACTTTTCTTTTGCCAGCACTCTGGATGAGTTAAAGCAATTTGCAGGATCAAAATATGTGAAAAGTAATCCGGTTGGCTGCTATAAAAATATAAAAGAGAAATTGAAGAATGACACAAAGGTACTATTTATAGGTTTGCCATGCCAGGTTGCAGCTGTTAAAAATTATGTTGGAGAGCTAGCTGAAAATAATTTATATACCGTAGATTTAATTTGTCATGGGACACCTTCACCGACGTTATTGGACATCTTTTTGAACCAATATAATTATAGCTTGAAACAGATGAAAGATGTCCGCTTTCGTATGAAAGATAAATTCCAAGTCTATGATGGATATCGCGGAGTGATTACAAATGGAGTTTGTGACAAATATTTAATCGCTTTCTTGAATTCGTTGACATATACAGAAAATTGTTATGAGTGTCAGTATGCGAGGATAAGAAGAGTATCAGATCTTACGCTGGGTGATTCGTGGGGAACTGAAATCGGTGGTAATCAGCGTGGGAAGGGCATTTCTCTTGTGCTTTGTCAAACTGAAAAGGGACATGACTTACTGAAGGCTTCAGAACTGCATTTAGAGCAGGTGGATCTGGAACGAGCGATTGAAAATAACCATCAGCTTAGCCGTCCATCAGTTAGACCCCAAGGATATTCTGCTTTTTTTACAGGTATAAAAAGAGGAATAAAGTTTAACCAATTGGTAGCTAGAACTTTTCCCAAGCAATGCCTGCGTCAAGACATTAAACGCATTCTTATCAAGCTAGGATTGTGGGGGGAAATAAAATGAATTATTGCATTGTCGTACTTCCGATGATGCACAGTGAGGAGAAAAAACAATGAATGTAATGCATTTATTGGCTACAGCAGGAACAGGTGGAATAGAAAGTCTTTGTAAGGACTATGCTATTTACTCAGAGAACAATAATATTTTTGTGGTTTTATGGGGAAAGAATGATGTTACTGCGTGCGCTATTCGACAGAATGGTCATACCGTACTCGAATTAAATTCTAAGAAAACAGAAATTTTTAAGGTAATCTGTAATCTTAACCGGATTGTAAAGAAGTATTCTATAGATACGGTGGTCGTACATCATGCTGCACCGATTTTGCACATATATATGTACCTCCTTAAAATGAGATTTCGCAGAATCAGAACGGTTGCATATGCTCATGGAGAAGCAAAAGACATGTGTAGACATAATGAATTGAAGGGGTTGGAACTCAGAAGAAATATTCTACGATATTCTCTAAAACAGAGTGATAAGGTTATTGCAATATCACAAGCTGTGAAGAAAAGCCTTGAGGAATACTTGTCTGTTCCGTCTGATAAGATTACAGTGATATATAATGGAACTGACACATCCCGTTTTAAACCAGACATTCATACAACAATAAAAATACCTGTCAAACTTGTATATGTTGGTAGGCTTATCAAGGAGAAAGGTGTTCAGACAACGATAAAGGTTCTTAGTGACTTACCTGAAAATCTCGATTGGACATTTGATATTATTGGAGATGGGAATTATAGGAAAAAACTAGAGCAACTTTCAGAGAGAATGGGATTGAAGGAGCAGGTACATTTTTACGGAACATGCAGTGACATCCCAGAAATACTGAATAATCATGATATCTTTATTCACATGCCGCTGTGGGAAGAAGGTTTTGGAATAACGACCATTGAAGCTATGGCTGCTGGATTACTTTGTATATGCATGGATAAGGGGGGAATTCCAGAGATTATATCCAATGGAAAGGATGGAATTCTTGTTCATTCGGAAGTGGAACTCTCAGAAGTGTTGGTAGCTGTGCTTGCGGGGATAGACAGATATCAGATTGCTAAACTTAGAGAAAATGCTGTGAACAAGGCAAAAGATTTTGATATTAAACGGTTTTCGAAGCAATTGGATTCTGTAATTTATTGCTTAAAATCAGGGGAAAAATAGGAGTGACAAAAGTGGTATGGAGACAAAAAAAACAAATAGCACACAATTATGTTACCTTTTGTTTTGTATTGGGTTTATTGTCCTTTTGGCAAACAAATTTGCTCGAATAATAGAAATACTTACGAACACTATTCTATCAACAAACTTTGTTTATTTAGTGGGAATTTGTTTTGTAATTTTGTCCATTTTGATTAGAAGATTTTCATTTGTAGATTTATTGTTGATAGGATACGGATATTTTACTTTTATAACAGTACAGGATACAACATTGTTTTCCTTTTTGGTTTTAATAATTGCAGTTCAAAATATTAATATGGATGACGTAATAAGGGTTTATGCCCGCTTTCAGGTAATAGTTTTAAGCGTCTGCATTGTATTGTATCCAATTTTACTTGCAATTGGAAGTTCATATGTCTCATTTAGTTATATCAGTGGAAGAAGCCAAGTAAGATATAATTTTTTCTTTTCACATCCAAATAATTTTGCAATACAGTGTGTTTTTACTGTACTGGCATGTTTATATATAAAAAGAAAAACAATGTCTTATTGGAAAGTTAATATTGTATTACTGCTTACAATCGTTTTTTTGTCTGTTTTCCCTAGATCACAAACAGCTGTAATTGCACTTATCATGTATATAGTGGTACAGTTTACGGTCAAGTATGCGAAACTTTTATGGAAGCCATTTATAAAAACTGTCTTACCGATTATTATTGTTAGTGTCTCGATATTAGTATATATAAATTATAAAGGCATAACTTCGCCAGTTGCAAATTATATTACGGGTACGTTTGCGTCACGATTTTCTGGGTCAGCAATGGCGTTTCATTTATATAAAATCAATCTATTTGGTAATTATCTTGGTGAATTAGGAAAATTGCAGTACATAAATGGTCAATGGGCCACTTTATGGATTGATCTCGCATATATCAGAATGTTGATTGCTTTTGGAATTGTTGGCGCCTCCATATTTTACTTTATTTTTTTTAGAGGATTAAAAAGATACATACAAGAAAAAAACTACAACATTTTGTCTCTTTTGGTAGTTGTAATGGTTTACGCGATTTCAGAATGGACTGCTTTTTCAGTACTAACTGTTTTTCCTCTGCTGTTTTTTGATATTTCTTTTCAGAGAAAAAGTAGAATTAGTATTTATAGAACAATGCGTATTAAAGTGGGATGAGTTGGAGAAATAGAATGATGAAGAGAATTTGTTTATTTGGCTCCAGTGAAAATATGGGTGGAACCGAAATGTATTTGATTACGATTGTACGAATACTAAAAAATGATGTCAGATTTGATTATTTGGTGTACCATGATTGTAAAAGGATACCATTTGAAAATGAAATCATTTCGTATGGTGGACAAGTTTATAGAGAGTATTATCGTAATAAGGAGAAAAATCGGCAGGGATATATTTCGCCTAAGAAAATAATTGAAAAACATCCCGAGTGGGATGGAATTTATCTGAACGTGCAGAAAATTCACACTGCATATCGGTTACTTGAGGAAGCAAAAAAAGCTGGTTTATGCTATAGGATAATTCATGCACATAATAATAATTATATGTCTCAGATTGGATTCAAGGACAAGCTGTATGAACTGTATTTTCTATTAACTAAGAGAAAGGTGATTACACATTATTTGGCTTGCTCTAAAAATGCGGGAGATTGGATGTTTGGTAAGAATACAGATGTAACAGTCATCCCAAATGCAATAGACTTTAATAAATTTAAAATGAATGATTTAATCCGAATGAAGATGAGGAAAAAATATAATATTACGGAGGATACAATAGTACTTGGCTTTTGCGGTAGATTGTGTTATCAAAAAAGACCAGAATTGTTAATTGATATTATTGAAGAAATGAAGGATTTTTCTAGGTTTACACTACTGATTGTTGGTGGAGGAGAGCTATTTGAGACAATACGGACTCGTGCTGTAGAACGTAATGTTGTTGATAAAACTATATTTGTGGGTGCAACTGACAATCCTAATGACTTTTATCAAATGATGGATTGTTTTGTTTTGCCATCAAGGTTTGAAGGTTTTGGAATTGTTCTTCTAGAAGCGCAGGCAGCAGGAATTAGATGTTACACAACAGATAAAGTGGTTCCCTATGAGACAAATGTAACAGGAAGAGTAACTTTCATTCCACAAGAAGCGACAGCAAGTGAATGGGCGAAGAAAATAATAGAAGGCGGTTTTGATAGAGTGGATTGTCTATCAAAACTGGAGGAAAGTGAGTATAGTATGGAAGTTATGTATAAAAAATTATTAAGTGTATTTATTCCAGAACCTACTGAAAATACTGCGGGGGGGGGGAATAAATCCCTTCAGTTCACTTTACAGTTAGAAGTATATGAGGCAGCAGCATGAAGATAAGTATTATTGTACCTGTCTATAACTGTGAAATGTATCTTCGTGCTTGCGTTAATAGTCTGATTGATCAGTCCTATCAGAATATTGAAATAATTTTAGTTAATGATGGCTCAACAGATAGAAGTGCTTCTATATGTGATGAATATAGTTGTAAGGATGACAGAGTGAAGGTGCTTCATAAAGATAATGCAGGCGTTTCATCTGCTAGGAATACTGGATTGAAGGCAAGCACAGGAGACTATATCACATTTGTAGATTCAGATGATTGGCTTGATCGTGATGCTTGTAGTAAAATTGTTGATGAACTTGATGGGAAAAGTGTTTTGTATATATGGAATCTTCGAAAATGTATTGGTGATGTTGTGGAGGTGCAACAAGATATTCATAAGCCAGCATCTATTCAGGAATTGGCATCGGATATTATTGCGTGTCCTAAATATCAGAACTATTACATCAGAGCAGTCTGGGCAAAGGTCTACAAACGAGAGTTAGTAAATGACTTGGTATTCCCAGAAAATATTTATATTGGAGAAGATGCCTGCTTTCTTTTGGAATGTTTGAAAAGAATTTCTAACGTTCATCAGATTAAGGTCATTGAGGATACGTGGTATAATTATCGAATTATACAAACTTCGGCCGTAAGAAAATATAAAAAGGATTTATTATGGCAGAGTATTGCACAGTATGAATATATAACAGCTTATATTTCTGATGTGAAAATAGAAAATGTGAGGTCAATCACTACAGCGATGACGATGTTTTGCTGGTGCGTATTTATTACTCTGAAGAAGAACGAATTGAAGAGCCAGAAAAGATCAAGAGAATGCTTGAGATGGGCGCAACTTACTATAAAATATTTGAAAAATTCAAAAATTGAAACTAAAAAATTGTCTAAATTCATGCTCCTATGTTGGAGATTGTGCCGAATAGTGAATATGACAATAATGGAAGATCTAGTAGGATTATATGTAAGATATGAACGAAGAAAAAAAAATTAGTATAATAGTTCCAGTATATAATATTTGTGATTTATTAAAGGATATGTTGGGAACGATTGTAAATCAAACACATAAATGTTTAGAGATTATTTTGGTAGATGATGGTTCCAAAGATGGTAGCGGTTTGATATGTGATGAATGGGCAAAGAAAGATAGTCGAATTAAGTGTATTCACCAAGAAAACGCAGGAGTAAGTACTGCGAGAAATGTGGGATTCAATCAAAGTACAGGAGATTATATTCTCTTTATTGATGGAGATGACGAGATTGCAACAGATATGTGCGAAAAGATGCTCAATCGGTTACTTGCGGATGATGCGGATGTTTGTTATTGTGGTTTCCTAAATATTTTTCAGGACAAAACTGAAAAAGTTGTGCCTGAAAGTAAGGTGCTGGTAGAGAGTGAAATACTGCATGAGCTTGTGACGGAAGTATCTTTCTTTACAGCGATATGGAATAAACTGTTTCGGAGAAGCATTCTTCAAAATAAACAGGGTGAATTTATTGAATTCACACAGGGAATTTATGTGGGAGAAGATGCACTCTGGCTTTCGAAGGTACTAAAAAACGCAAGAAGTGCCACTGCATTACCAGAAGCATTATATTGTTGGAAACGAAGAGAAAGCAGTGCTACACAGGGTAGTTCATCAATAAGAACTGATGAAAAGTATTTAAGTGTACTAGAAGCATACAAAAAGATGATCAATGAATTATGTGATAATACTTCGAGAAATATTATATGTAAAAGATATCTTGGTGTTGCTAGGGATTGTATGATTCAGGCATATAAAG
>JAUNOI010000006.1:1058-58611 GCA_030531165.1 Lachnospiraceae bacterium | reverse complement strand
CAAATGGTTACTTATATTGGTGGAACAAGCAGTGATATGGGAAATGCAGTTTTTTTAGCAGCAATATTTGAATTGCCAACTATGCTGTTTTTTACAAAAGTCAGTCAGAAAGTGAACTGTGGAACGTTGATTAAATTTTCCGTGATTATGTTTTTTGTGAAACATGTTCTGGCTTATTTTGCGATGAATATGATTATGATTTACCTTTCACAGGCTATGCAAATGTTTGCATATGCATTATTTATTCCAGCATCTGTTTATTATGTTAATCAGAAAATAGCAGCTTCTGACCAGGTAAAAGGACAGTCTATGGTAACGATGGCTATGACAATTGCGGGTGTATTTGCCAGCTTGATCGGGGGAGTGTTGATTGATATGATCGGAATTCATTATGCATTATTAGTTGGAGCAGTGGTATCTTTTGTGGGAATGATTATCGTATGTTTGGCAGTGGAAAAAGTTTGACAGGCAGAGAGAGATTTGTTTCTGGTTATATTATTTTTAAACGAGGAGGAATAAGAGTATGGGCATTTTAGTTTTGGGTGGTGCCGGATATATTGGCAGCCATACCGTTTATGAATTGATTGAACGAGGAAGAGAGGTGATCATTGTAGATAATCTTCAAACTGGTTTCAAAGAATTAATTCATCCAAAAGCAAAATTTTATCAGGGAGACTTAAGAGATGAGGCTTTTTTAGATCAGGTTTTTGAGAAAGAAAAGATTGAAGGAGTCATTCATTTTGCAGCGAACTCTTTAGTTGGAGTAAGTATGAAAGAACCATTGGATTATTATGACAATAATGTATATGGAATGATTGTTTTATTAAAGGTTATGAAAAAGCATGGTGTAAAACACATTGTATTTTCTTCTACTGCGGCAACTTACGGCGAACCGAAAAGAGTTCCGATTGAAGAAGAGGATGATACATTCCCGACTAATCCATATGGAGAAACAAAACTGACGATGGAACATATGATGAAATGGTGTGTTTCTGCTTATGGAATGTCATTTGTTGCATTGAGATATTTTAACGCCTGTGGTGCACATCCGAATGGTAAGATCGGTGAGTTACATAATCCGGAAACACACCTGATTCCATTGATCCTGAAAGTTGCTCTAGGGGAAAGAGAAGCGATTAATGTATTTGGAAATGATTATGATACAAAAGATGGCACTTGTATTCGTGATTATATCCATGTATGTGATCTAGCGGATGCTCATATTAAGGCAATGGATTATCTGCAAAGTGGACAGTCATCCCAGATTATTAATTTAGGAAATGGAGAGGGGTATTCCGTACTGGATATTATTCGTGCAGTCAGAGAAGTAACAAAAGATGATATTACGGTGAATATGTGTGAAAGAAGAGCAGGAGATCCGGCGAAATTGATTGCAAACAATAAAAAAGCCTTGAGTATTTTAAATTGGACGCCTCAATATACGGATATCAATGAGATCATTTCTACAGCATGGAATTTCTATATTAATCGTAGGTAACTGAATATAGCAGGTAACATATTTTTTTATACCGGGAGTCTATTTTTATGAATAGCTCCCGGTAATTTGTTGTGGTATAAGATTAGGGTATCAATCAGACAGCATATCTTTGATACGGATGAGAAATTAAATAGGACAAAGATCGATGATATATATGGCTACTAGATTCATCTGCGTCTGCAATCATCAAGTGGATATCTGATATCATCGCCAATGACATAAAAAATTTATATGGAAATGATGGATGAATTCATGTAAAAAAGCGGGATAAATAGTATCATAAGTATAAAAAAAGCTTTTAAAGGCTTAGGATCTAGCGTCTTTGACGTGCAGGTTTGATTCCTGTTATCTGCATTGAATCGTATTTCCCTTATTTGGCAAGAATATAAATAATGAATAAGGAGGTACGATGGCAATGAGCATATGGGAAGTGATAGGAATTGGCTGCATGATATTGATGATAGTGATCGTAATTGTATTGTACTGTTGTATACGTGTAGGAGCAGACGCTGATAAGAGATTGGGTATTCGGGACGGATATTCAGAGAATCAAGATGATACATGCAGATGAATAGAGGAAATTGTTTTGACAAATGCGATTGACAGGTCTATTATTAAATGTGCTAGAAAACACACAGGAAATAATTGGGAAAAAAGATTGATGAAGGGGAATGAAAATGCATTTAAACAGATTTACGAAAAAAGTTGTTATTTGCTGTATGCTGTTCTTATTGCTGATGGATATGGGGAGTGTGATTCCAAAAGCAGATGCTGATCTGTATACAGCGGCTGATGAAAGCAGTGAAGAGACAACCACAGAAGAACAGACAGAAGCTCCGGTGACAACGGAAGTTGAAAAAACAACAGAAAAGACAACATCCGTTGAAAAAACAAATAAAACGACAGAGAAAACACCGGTTGAAAAGACAACGGCTGCGGTGAAGAAGAAAAATAAAAAGAAAGCGGCAAAAGCAACTACGGAGAGGCAGATTGAGGCTTCGAAAGTTGTTGATTTAAGTGAACTGGAAAAAGAGGATACAGAAGAGAAGCCGACCGGTTCTACTTCTTCCAAAATTATTCCAAAAGTCTATAATGATCATGGGATTGAGATGAAGAATAAAAAGGAGATGTTAGGTGGATTTGTTTACTTTAATCAGGGCGATTCTGCTTGGAATGATAATGGATATCATATCAAACAGGCAGGCTGCGGACCAACGAGCATGGCTGTTGTGATCTCTTCTCTGACCGATCAATGGGTAACGCCTGTAGATACGACCGTATGGGCGTATGATCATGGCTTCTATTCTAATGCGGGGTCTGAACATTCGTTGATTCCGGCACTTTCCAAAAAGTATCATCTGGACTGTAAAGGGGTTGGACGGGATATATCTCAAATACGAAAAGCACTGAAGGATGGGAATCCTGTTGTATGTCTGATGGGACCTGGATATTTTACAAAAGGCGGACATTTTATGGTACTGGTCGGCATTGATGATGGTGATCATGTCACAGTTGCCGATGTTGGAAGCAGACAGAGAAGCCAATACAAATACAAGTTAAAGGATATTATTTCCCAGTCAAAATCAGCTTCTGCAGGAGGACCATTCTGGGTTATCAGTAATCCAAACGTATCGAAAGATAAAGCTGTTAATTCCAAAGCTCGACAAAAGCGAGAAAAGACGGAGGTGAAATACAGCATTATGAAGAGCGCAGATCAGTCTGAGATTGAAGAGACTGTGATGTCAGGTATGTCCGTTATGATGATGACAGATAAACAGGTGATCAGGGATGAGGAATTTATCTATATTACGGCTGTTGACAGTAACCATTTAGCAACTGTTACAGACAAAAATTTTAAGAATGAGCAGAAATGTCCGCTCATGGAACTGCTGTTACATAAAACTTCCGATCTGACGGGACTTTCTTTCTGGAAAGTCAGCGGAAATGAAAAATTGATGATGCCGTTTGCCCAGGATAAATAATGAGGGATTATCATGAAGAAGAGATACGTGATGGGATTTATTCTGCTGCTGTTTCTGGCAGGAATTGCCGGTGCCCTTACAATGCGTGTTTATTACAGGGACAGGATTGATGATGCCTATATCCGATTGTCCGGATATAAGCACTTATCCATAAAAATAGAAAAGAAAAAAACGATATCAAAACAGGAAATCGAAAATGCAGTTATGGATCAACTGACAGCAGATAATGTATATATGATTGATAAAACTTCCAAAGTAAAAAAAGGTGATATCCTTAATCTTTCATTTCAGGGCTATCTGGATGCTGAGGCAGACAGGGCGAGCATGGAGCAGGAAAATTATGACCTTGAAATAGGATCCGATACGTTCATTGATGGGTTTGAAGACGGACTGATCGGAAAAAAGCCCGGAACAAACATAAAGATGAAACTGAAGTTTCCAGATACATATAAGAATGAGGTTTATGCGGGACAAGAAGTTATCTTTCGGGTGAAATTAAATTACATAAAAAAGAGATATACCAAAGATACTTTGTCGGACAAGATCGTAAAGAAAAATACTTCTTATAAAAGCGTAGAGGATCTGTATCAGTCGGTGAAGTTGGAACTGAAAGAAACGCAGGAAGAGGAATATCGGAAAAAGTGTGTAGAAAGAATCTGGAAACAGCTTCTTAAGAAAACAAAAGTAAAAAAATATAACAAAGAATACCTGGAAGAAGAAGGACAGAAATTCGATGCAACTTATGACGATCATGCAAAGGAACTGGGTGTTACGTCATATGAATTTATTTCTGATTATTGTGGCTATTCGTTGAAAGAATATTCGAAGCTTAGGGAAAAAGAAAGTAAACAGTTTACGGAAAAGCGGATGATTGCGGAGGCAATCGCAAAAAAGGAACATATAGAAGCCGATTCCTATGATGAACTTCTAAAAAAGGTAGAAAAGATGCTGTTGAATGAAACAAAGCATATATATGAATAGGAGCATAATTTATGAAACAGTTAGTTTTAGCGGAAAAACCTTCTGTAGGACGTGATATTGCCCGTGTATTACAATGCAAAAAGGCGGTCAATGGAGGATTAGAAGGCGATCGATATATTGTAACCTGGGCGCTTGGGCATCTGGTAGAACTAAAAGATCCGGAAGGATATGATAACAAATACAAATCATGGAAGATGGAAGATCTTCCGATGATACCGGAAAAAATGCAGGTTCAGGTGATTGGAAAGACGGCGAAGCAATATAAAGCGGTCACGGCGTTGATGAACCGGAAGGATGTTGACGGTATTATTATTGCGACGGACGCCGGCAGAGAAGGAGAACTGGTTGCACGTTATATTTTGCTAAAAAGCCATAACAAAAAACCGATTAAACGCCTATGGATTTCCTCGGTGACGGACAAGGCGATCAAACAGGGATTTGAGCATCTAAAGGATGGAAAAGAATATCAGCATTTATATGAAGCGGCCATGTCAAGGGCAGAGGCGGACTGGTTGGTTGGTATGAATGCGACAAGGGCATTGACCTGCAAACATAATGCTCAGTTATCCTGCGGACGGGTGCAGACTCCTACGCTTGCGCTGATCGAGCAGAGAGAAGAGGAAATTCGGGCATTTAAACCGCAGAGCTATTATGGATTAGAGGCGAGAGGTTCCAGTATCACTTTTACCTGGCAGGATGCGAAGAAGAATACGAGGTCCTTTCATAAAGAAAGGATTCTCAAGCTGGAGCAGGATTTAAAAGGCGAAATGCTAATGATCGACAATGTAGCTACAAAGAATAAGAAGACACCTTCGCCGGCACTGTATGATCTGAATGAACTGCAGAGGGATGCAAGTAAAAGATACCATTTTTCTCCAAAAGAGACACTGAATATTATGCAGAGATTGTATGAGCATCATAAAGTGGTGACATATCCGAGAACGGATTCGAGGTATTTAACAGCAGATATTGTGCCGACGATTCCGGAACGTTTAAAATCCTGCGGCATCGGTCCGTATCGAAAAGTAGCGGCAGCAATCTTAAAAACAAATATCAAAGCAAATAAAAACTATGTCAATGATCAAAAGGTCAGCGATCATCATGCGATTATTCCTACAGAGCAGTTTGTCAATTTGGCAGATTTGACACCAGATGAACGAAAGATTTATGATCTGGTGGTAAGACGCTTTTTTGCAGTCCTGATGCCGGTATATGAATATGAAGAGATGACGGTTGTCGGAAGTATGAAGGGTGAGCGTTTTGTGTGCCGTGCAAATCGCACGTTAAAACCCGGTTGGAAGGCAGCTTATGAGGAAGGCGAGACGGTTGAAAGACAGATTCCGGAGCTGAAAAAAGGACAGAAACTTTCGGTTTCCGTCAAGCACACCGAGGGGAAGACGAACCCGCCTGTACATTATACAGAAGCCGGACTGCTAACAGCGATGGAAAAACGGGGACTTGGCACAGTTGCGACAAGGGCGGATATTATTGACAAGCTGTTCCGTACATTTTTGTTGGAGAAGAAGGGAGAAGGGATTCATACTACTTCGAAAGCAAAACAGTTATTAAAACTCGTACCGGAAGAATTAAAGCAGCCGGAACTGACCGCGGACTGGGAAAGAAAGCTGAATGCGATTTCCGATGGCAAGCTGAAGCGTGGCAGATTTATGAATGAGATTCGGGAGTATACAGTTGAAATCGTAGAAGAGATCAGAGGATCAGACGGGAAATTTCATCACGATAACATGACGAATAAAAAATGCCCGAATTGTGGAAAGAGGCTGTTGAAAGTCAATGGCAAAAAAAGCCGTATGCTCGTATGTCAGGACCGTGAATGTGGTTATCGGGAGACGGTCTGTGTATTATCCAATGCACGGTGTCCGGTCTGCCACAAAAAGATGGAACTGTGGGGCAAGGGAGATGATGCATCGTTTATCTGTAGCTGCGGTCATAAAGAAAAAATGTCAAAATTTAAAGAAAGAAGAAGCAGAGAAGGTGCCGGGGTATCGAAAAAAGAAGTTGCCCGTTATATGAAAAAGCAGGCAAAAGAGGCAAAGGAGCCGATCAATACGGCGTTTGCGGATGCTTTAAAAAATATTAAATTATAAAAAATCTGGAATATCTGGGAGATTTTGCAATAGCAGAATCTCCCTTTTCGGTTTTCTGAATAGGAACCGGCAATTCGCACATTCTAATTTTGCAGGCATAAACTGTAATTAGATAAAAGTAAAGGAGAGTATATTTTGGAAACTTATCAACGATATTCCAGGAACAAACAATCTGTTTTGTTAGATGAACTTCCTCTTGCAATGGCATATGTGCCGATGCAAAAATGGGGAAATCTATATAGCCCGGAAGAAGGATTTCAAAGGGCAACCATATTCAGGGATCTTGACTTTCCATTTCATGGAAAAGGAGGATGCCGTCGATGAGATATAATAAAAAGGAATTGCTAAATTATATTGATGTTGTCAGTTTCGCGGTAGTTGAGGCAAATTTGTATTTGGATACGCATCCGAATGATGAGGCTGCCATTGAGTATTTTAATAATTATCAGCGAGCAAGAAATCAGGCATTGAGGGAATATGCAAATGCCTTTGGACCATTAAATCTGGATACAGCTGTGATAAATCGGGAATTTATCTGGGCAAATCAAAGCTGGCCATGGCAGTTGGAGGGGTAGCATATGTGGTATTATGAAAAACGACTGGAATTTCCGGTAAAAATCAAAAAGCCCGATGCAAATCTGGCGCAGACGATTATTACGCAGCTCGGTGGCCCCGATGGAGAGCTCGGTGCATCAATGCGGTATTTATCTCAAAGATATGCGATGCCGTATAATAATGTATGTGGGGTTTTGACGGATGTTGGAACGGAAGAACTCGCTCATATGGAAATTGTTTCGGCAATTGTCCATCAGCTTACCAGAAATTTATCAATGGAAGAAATTAAACAATCCGGTTTTGATAAGTATTATGTGGATCATACAACAGGAATTTGGCCACAGTCGGCGGGTGGAGAAGCATTTACTGCAAAGTTCTTCCAGTCAACCGGCGATCCGATTACGGATTTGACAGAGGATTTGGCTGCGGAGCAAAAAGCGAGAACGACTTATGATAATCTGCTGCGACTAATTGAAGATCCGGACGTCAGAGAGCCGATTAAATTCCTTCGTCAAAGAGAACTAGTGCATTTCCAAAGATTTGGAGAATCTTTGAGAATTGTTCAGGATCATCTGGATTCCAGAAACTTCTACGCATTCAATCCTGCTTTTGATAAGAAGGAAAGCGAATGTGGAAAGCAGAATGATAGAGGCGGCTGCGGATGTAAATCCTGATGATAAGTCCCTTTTTATCTATATATTTATAGATAGAAAGGGGCTTTTTGTGATTTTGTATAAAAAATACTATTATTTTCAACAAAATATAGACAAAATTGTACAAATGTCATAAAATAAAGATGACAAAAATGACATATAGGTCAAAAATAATGACAAAAGTGACCGTGTCTTAATAAAAAGGTGACAAAACTGACACTTCATTTAGTTGTTTTATCGGCCGTATGATCATATAATGTAAACAAAGGGGAAGATGATTAAGGTGTCAAAAGAATCCGGATTAACAAAAAGACAAAAAACCATCATTCAAATGCTTGCACAATTCACTTTCAGTAATCCTGTAACTGTTCAGGTTATTTCTGAAAAATTAAAATTGAGTTCAAGAACCATACTTCGTGAACTTCCGAAAATTGAAAACTGGATGGAAGAGAATGATTTCCATATGGTCAGAAAGCCGAGAGTCGGCATCTATATCGATGAAGATGCGGCAAACCGGGCACTGATTCTAGAATTGGTGAAAGCTGACCGTACAAAGAATTCTGCTATGGATAAAGAGGAAAGGCTTTGTTACATTGAGCATGAGATCCTTGCAGCACAGGAACCATTAAAGTTCTTTTATTTTACGTCAAAGTTTGGAATTTCAGAAGGAACACTCTCCAGTGATCTGGAGGAAGTGGAAAAGTGGATGAATAATTATGGACTTTCTTTGATAAGAAGAAAAGGTCTTGGCATTTATTGGACAGGAAGCGAGCAGGATTACAGACAGGCGGTTGTTGCGCTGATTAATATGGAGCTGTCGCAGGAAGCAACAGATCCCTCTATCAGCAAAAAGGAGAAACATGCTGCCTTACCCTTATTTTCCTTATATTCTGAGGAAATGATGTCATCCGCAAGAGATCTGATAAGATCTGTGGAACAGAATCTAAAGACGAGATATACGGATAATTCTTTTCAGCGTATGAGTCTTTCTGTGTTAGTGACTATGAAGAGAATGCAGATGGGCTTTTTAATCGAAGATTTTGCAACGGATATTGAGATATTGATGCGATATCCGGAATATCAGGCTGCGACATGGGTCGCCAGCACGATAGAAGTAAAATTGAATGTGACGATATCTCCGGAAGAGATTGCATTTATTGCAATGCAGCTTCTGAGCGCAAAAGTCTGGAAGCCGCAGATGGAAGATAAGTGTGAAACAGAGAATATCAAAAACAGGCAGCTCGTCATACATATGATTTTAAAAGTAGAGCAGCTGCTGGATATGGAATTTCTGGATGACAGAATGTTGATTGATGGATTATGCAATCACATTGGTCCGGCGATCAGCCGGATAAAGATGCATGTTCATATTGAGAATAACAATGTGGGCATGTTAAAAGAAAAGTATAGTTATATATTTGAGGCAGTGAAAACAGCTTCGAATATTTTAAAAGAAGAAATCAATGTTGATACGATTGATGATGAAGAGTTGGGATTTATTGCACTGCATTTTTGTGCGGCAGCAGAGAAGCAGAAATCAGAAAGCAGTAAAGTCTCAGTGATCGTTGCCTGTCCGAATGGAATCGGAACTTCGCATATGCTTGCTGTACATATTCAAAAGGCGTTTCCGGAGATTATGGTACGCAAAGTGATTTCAGCATCGGAGATTGATAAACAATATCTGATCGATAAAGGAATCGAATTAGTTGTGTCAACGGTACAAATGAATCTTGATTTCCCACATGTTTGTGTCAACCCGGTTTTATTGCAGAATGACCAGATGGTTATTAAGAATGCGATTAAGGACCTGAAAAAAAATAAGGTGGAACCAAAGGGGACAATGATTCGAAAAAAACGTGTTCGAAGAAATGAAATTAATTATTTCGTAACTTTAGGGGGAGAGATATTACAGGTTATCGAAAATATTAAAATAGCTTCTGTTGATTCTGTAAACGGCAAAGATGAATTAGTTGCTGAGGCAAGTAATCTGTTTGCAAGAAATGATCATTGTGCAGAAGTGATCGAACATGACATACGGGAAAGAGAGAAACTCGCAGGAACCTACATTTCAACATTTCAGATGTTGTTCCTGCATTGCAAAACAAAAGCTGTGATACATTGCCGGTTTGGTTACATTTCACTGAAAAATCCTTTACTCTCTAAGGAAGGCACTATATTAGGAGCGATTGTTATGCTTGTACCGGATGATTCGGACGAAGAGAAAATTTATCAGGAAATTATGAGCGAAGTCAGTGGTTCTATGGCGGAGAATGATCAAATCATCAACAATCTGATCAATAAAAAACGAAATGAAGTTTCGTTTGAGCTCGAAAAGAGCTTAGGTAACTATTATCAATGTATTATGAAGGAATATGGAGAGATTTAAAATGAAAAACGCAATTCAAAAAATGGGTAAAGTATTATCCGGTATGGTAATGCCGAATATCGGCGCTTTCATTGCATGGGGATTCTTAACAGCTATTTTCTTAAGTCCCGGCGGATGGTTTCCAAATGAAAAAATCGTAAGTATTCAGCCATTTATGTTGCATTTCTTAATTCCTGTATTGATTGCTTATACAGGTGGTAAGATGATGGGCGGCGACCGTGGTGCTGTTATGGGCGCAATCAGTGTTATGGGTTGTGTTGCCGGTGTTGCTACATATGATGCAAACGGCGGAATTATTGTTGGACAGCCAATGTTAATGGCAGCCATGATCATGGGTCCTTTAGCAGGATGGTTAATTAAGAAGTTTGATAACGCAATGGAAGGACATATGCCTGCAGGATTTGAGATGTTAATTAATAACTTCTCTGTTGGTATCTTTGGTATGATTCTTGCAATTGTGGGATATTACTTTATTAGCCCATTTATGACAGCAATCTTAGCAGTATTATCTGCAGGTGTTAATGTTTTAGTACAGCACAGCTTACTTCCATTGGCAGCAATCTTTATTGAACCTGCAAAAGTATTATTCTTAAATAACGCAATTAACCACGGTATCTTCACACCGATTGGTTTGGAACAGGTAACAGAACTTGGTAAGTCTGTTATGTACATGTTAGAGCCGAACCCAGGTCCAGGTCTTGGATTATTACTTGCTTATATGTTCTTCTGCCCGGACAAAACAACAAAAGATTCTGCACCAGGTGCAATTATCGTACAGTTCTTAGGTGGTATTCATGAGATTTATTTCCCATATATCCTGATGAACCCAGCAGTTATTATTGGACCGATCGCAGGTAATGTTTGTGCAATCTTATTCTCAAGTGTTTTCAATCTTGGTTTAGTTGCTCCTGCTTCTCCAGGTTCCATTATTGCTTTCTTATCAATGGCACCAAAAGGACAGACATTGTTAGTATTAATTGATGTTGCCATTGCAGCAGCAGTATCCTTTGTAGTTGCTTCACCAATCGTTAAGATGTCTGGAGCAAAAGGAAGCTTAGAAGAAGCTCAGGCTGCAAATGCAGCAGCAAAAGCTGCATCCAAAGGTCAGGCAGCAGCAGTATCAAACGGCGAACCTAAAAAAGCTGATGAAATCAAAAAGATCGTCTTCGCATGTGACGCTGGTATGGGATCTTCCGCAATGGGAGCTACAAAATTCCGTAACAGAATTAAAGCAGAACGTCCTGACGTTACCGTTATCAATACATCAGTAGATAACATTCCTGCTGATTGTGATGTTGCAGTAGTACAGACAATCTTAGTTGATCGTGCAGTTAAATCTGCTCCACAGGCTCAGATGGTTACAATCGGTAACTTCCTTGCAGACCCTGCATTGGATGCACTTTATAAACAGGTAACATCTGTTGGTGCAACAGCTCCAGCAGCAGAAGCAGCACCTGCAGTAGAAGAAGCAGCACCTGCAAATGATAAAATTTTAGTAGAAGAAGGTATCAAAACCGGATTAAAATCAGTAGCAAAAGAAGATGCAATTCAAGCAGCTGGTAAATTATTAAATGAATTAGGATATGTTGATGAAGAATATATTCCTGCAATGATAGAACGTGATAAAGTAGCTTCTGTATATATGGGACTTGGTATTGCAATTCCTCATGGAACAACAGATGCGAAAAACAGAGTAAAGAAGAGCGGTATTGTCGTTCTTCAGTACCCAGATGGTGTTGACTTTGATGGAGAAAAAGCTCAGTTAGTCATCGGTATCGCAGGTGTCGGCGATGAACATCTTGCAATCTTAGGTAAGATTACAGAAGCATTAGATGATGCTGAATTATTAGAAACATTAAAGACAACAAATGATGTAAATGTGATCCTCAAAACATTTAAATAAAAATGATAGTTGATTATCCCGGCCCGAGCCGGCCGGGATAGGCTACAAACAAAAGGAGTAATAAGTATGAAAAAAGCTATTCAGATCGGTGCCGGCAATATTGGACGTGGTTTCATCGGTGGATTATTATCTGACGCCGGATATCATGTAGTATTCGCTGACGTTAATGCAGCAGTTATTGACAAAATTAATGAAGATGGACAGTATACGATTCATGTAATGGATGTTGAAAGCAGTGAACAGATAATTACCAATATCAGTGGTATCAGCTCCGCTGGTCCGGAAATGATTGATGCAGTTGTTGAAGCAGAATTTATCACAACAGCAGTTGGTCTTAGAATCCTTCCAATCATTGCTCCTTCTATTGCTCAGGGTATTGAAAAAAGAGCAGCACAGGGTGTTAATGAATACCTGAACATCGTTGCATGTGAAAATGCGATCAGAGGTACTTCTCAGTTAAAAGCAGCAGTTTATGAAAAGCTTTCTGAAGAAGGAAAAGCATATGCTGACAAATATGTTGGATTTGCTGACTGTTCTGTAGATAGAATCGTTCCTCCTGTAAAATGCGATAATCCAATCGATGTTGTAGTAGAAGCATATTATGAATGGAATGTAGAAGAAGCTGCATTAAAAGGACCGATTCCTGAAATTAAGGGAATGAACTTAGCTGGAAACTTAGAAGCTTATATTGAAAGAAAATTATTTACATTGAATACAGGTCACTGTATTACAGCATACCTTGGATGTTTAAAAGGTTATGCTACAATCGATGAAGCAATCGCAGATGAAGAAATCTTCAAGATTGTTAAGAGTGCGATGACAGAGAGCGGAATGGGCCTTGTACAGAAACATGGTCTGGATAAAGAAGCACACTTAAAATACATCGATAAAATTATTGGTCGTTTCAACAATCCATACCTGAAAGACGACGTATTACGAGTAGGTAGAGATCCTTTACGTAAATTATCTCCAACAGACCGCCTTGCAAATCCTACGCTTACAGCAGCAGGATTTGGTCTTCCAGTTGATAATTTATTAGTAGGTATCGCAGCTGCGCTCCATTATAAAGACGATAAAGATCTTACGGAAAAGATCAACGAACTTGGTGTTAGAGGATTCTTAACAGAATTTTCCGGTATTAAGGATGAAACTCTATTAGACAAGATCGAAGCTAACTACGCGAAACTGGCATAATTATAATTATTCTCCTTGCCATTATGCCAGCGAACGAAAGCCTGTCTTGCTGGGTGTATACCCGGTAGGGCAGGTTTTTTACGTTCTTTGATTGTGATAAAAGAAGGATATAAATTTGAGGTAACGATATGAAGGATTATAAATATATATTTTTTGATCTGGATGGAACAATCACAGATCCTGGAATTGGCATTACAAATGGGGTGATGTATTCGCTAACATATTATGGAATTCCACTTCCGCCCAGGGAAGAGTTATATAAATTTATCGGACCGCCACTGATGGAATCTTATCAGAATTATTATGGATTCAGTAAAGAAAAATCGGTAGAGGCGCTGGCTGTTTATCGGGAATATTACAGCGAAAAAGGTGTTCATGAAAATGAATTATATCCAGGCATCGAGGAATTGCTGATCGAATTGAAAAAAGCAGGAAAAAGGATTGTGCTGGCAACGTCTAAACCGGAATATTATGCAAAGATCATTTTAGAACATTTTCAATTGTCACAATATTTTACATTTATCGGAGGTTCCGACATGGCAGAGACAGTGCGTCCAGGCAAGGCAGACGTGATTATGTATGATCTGGAATCCTGTGGGATTACAGATTTATCAGAAGTTGTTATGATTGGTGATCGGGAACATGATGTTTTGGGAGCCAAAAAAGCGGGTATTGATTCCATTGGCGTTCTTTATGGATATGGAGACAGAAACGAACTGGAAACTGCAGGCGCAGATTATATAGTAGAAGGGATAGATGATCTGAAAAAAATTCTGATCTAAAATAGCTGGAAAAACTTCTCCGCATGTGCTTGTGTGTCGGAATATGCAGACAACACAAGCAAAACAGGCAAAGAAAGGTTTTGTTTTTAAGCGTTTTTTATTTGTAACAAAGTTTCTAGACCATCTTCCGGACATAGAAAGCTTCCAAGTGGATTGACGGTTGAAGTACCCGGACCATGATAATCGGTTCCTCCTGTTAAGAACAGATCATATTTTTGTGCAATGCGAAGAATTTCTTTCTTATCTTCATCCGTATTTCGTGGGTGATGGTATTCAATTCCCCTGATACGGCCTTCTTTTGCAAGTTTTTCGGTTAGAGCGAGAGAGTCATATTCGCCCGGGTGGGCAATGACCGGAATTCCCCCTGCACGGTCAATCAGATCGAGTGCATCGTATACGCTTGGATAAGAAATCTTGATATAACGGGGACTTTTGCTTCCGGCTTCCTTTTTAAAAAAGTCACCAATCAAATCTTTTGTGTATCCCCGTTCCCAGAGCGGAAACATCATATGGGGATTATAGATGGAAGCACTTTCACGAGCGGCCTTTTCAAATTCATCGATATTAATTCCAAAATCTTTGGATATCGATTGGCACATTTTGTATTTGATCTGATAACGAGTTTCTAATGTGTAATCTAAAAATTCCTGAAATGCAAATAAATCCCCCGGATAATAGCATAAGATGTGGACAGCTCGTCCTGTTTCATAATCTCTTGTGGAAAACTCCACACCGGGAATGATCTTCATTCCAACGTGTTTTCCGTAACTCATGGCAGTGATCAGACCTGAAACTGTATCATGATCGGTGATCGCCATATAATCCAGACCAATCCGTTTGCCATAGTCGATCAGATCTTTTACAGAATAATATCCGTCGGACAAATTTGTATGTGTGTGTAAATCAGCTTTCATAAGTACTCCTTTTTCGTACAGTTTTGGGTCACAACATAAAATAGACGGTATGGTGGTATCTTGCAATATGATCAAAACGTTATTGCGTCATAATATCCACATCGGAATCTCCGGTGCTTTGTATCTCTACGACAACCTTGTGGGGAAGGCAGACGATCGTTTCTCCTGATTTGGAAATTGCTTTGTGTCTGACACAGATCTGATCGGGGCAATCCGCCTTTTTCATTGCGACTTTTCCATTTTTTATTATAATGATGTTTTCTCCATTGGTCAAAGGGACTTCCAGTTCCTGATCCTTTGCCAAAGGTTCCTGAATGACTTTCTGCTTGTCAACGGTGACGACAACCTGATTGCCGGAATGGGAAGTCAGCTGAACGATACCGTAACTGGCACCTGCAATGATCAGGAAAACTGCGATCAAAATCAAATCTCTTTTTTTCATTTATCGAACCTCAATTTGATCAAAAACTTCGCCGATACTGTCATAAATGCAGAGTTCTGCCTGTTTGTCCCTGGATGTAGCATCTCGGTTGATCAGTACTAAATGTTTTCCATGGAAATAGTCAATTAAACCGGCAGCTGGGTATACAACGAGGGAAGTGCCGCCGATAATGAGGGTATCGGCACTGGCAATTGCCTGAACAGCTCCGGAAAGTACATCATTATCCAATCCTTCTTCATATAAGACGACATCCGGCTTGATCAAACCGCCACATTCACAGTACGGAACACCCTTTGCATTTTTGACTTCGTTAACTGAGTGGAATTTGCGGCATTTCGTGCAATAATTTCTCAATACACTTCCATGAAGCTCATATACTTTTTTACTCCCTGCGACCTGATGGAGTCCGTCGATGTTCTGTGTGACAACTGCGGACAACTTTCCGGCATTTTCGAGTTCGGCTAATTTCAGGTGAGCTTTGTTAGGTTTTGCATCCAAATATAACATGCGGTCTTTGTAAAATTCATAAAATTCATCCGTTCTCTGCCAGAAAAATGTTGCGCTGATGATCGTTTCCGGCGGATATTTGTAAGTTTGATTATATAGTCCATCGGTGCTGCGGAAATCAGGAATATTACTTTCCGTAGAGACACCGGCACCGCCAAAAAAGACAATACGGCTGCTTTCATCAATGATTTCCTGTAAACGATTGATTTTATTTTGATCCATAATCATTCCTCCTTATGAAAATGATGACTGTTTGATATCACAAATATATGCTGATAAATATATTGTATCAGAGAGATTTTCTGATGTCAAAAATCTTGCGCAATGCATAATCTATAGTATTAAAGAAAACGGAGGGCTTTATGGAAACAGCATTGTCCCTGAAGGACATTTCGTACACATATCAGACATTACAAGGTGAGACAAAGTCCTTAGAACATCTTTCATTTACGGTGGCTCCCGGAGAATTTGCAGCGATCGTCGGTCCGAGCGGATGCGGAAAGACGACGTTGTTGAATATTATTGCAGGTCTCTTACAGGATTATGAGGGAACGGTCAATGTGCCGAAGCCGATTGGATATATGTTTCAGAAAGATCAGCTGTTGGAGTGGAGATCGATTTATAAAAATGTTATTTTAGGGCTTGAAATAAAACAACAAATGAATCAGGAAAATATAAGCAAAGTGAATAGAATGCTAAAGCGATATGGTCTGGATGAGTTTAAAAATTCGTATCCAAGACAGCTTTCCGGCGGTATGCGTCAAAGAGCGGCATTGGTGCGCACGTTGGCACTTTCGCCGAAATTGTTGTTGTTAGATGAGCCGTTTTCTGCTCTGGATGCACAGACGAGGATCCGGGTGTCCAATGATATCGGATCAATTATCAAGGAAGAACGCATGACGACAGTTATGGTAACACACGATCTTGCTGAAGCGATCAGCATGGCTGATAAAGTGATCGTATTGAGCCATAGACCGGGGCATGTAATACGACAGATCCATGTATCTTTTCAAAATACCGGACTGACTCCGGAGGCAAGGCGCAATCAACCGGAATTTAAAGATTATTTTCAGGAAATTTGGAGGGAAATTCATGAAGACAGCACCGGACAGCCATGAACTGTTTATGAGGCAATATAGGCGACAAAAATATAAGATTACCGGATGCCGGATGTTATTGCTTTTTTCTTTGTTATTTCTGTGGGAAGCGGGAACCAGAAGCGGTTTGCTAAACGGGTTTATCTTCAGCAGTCCAAGCAGGATCATAAAAACGGCCTGCAGCATGATACGCGACGGTTCTCTATTTCAACATATCGGTATTACGTTATTTGAGACTTTAGGAAGTTTTTTGCTGATTACGATACTCAGTATATTGACCGCTATGCTGTTGTGGTGGATTCCGACTCTGGCCAAAATATTGGAACCGTTTTTTGTTCTTCTCAATAGTCTTCCCAAATCCGCGCTTGCTCCGATTCTGATCGTATGGATGGGAAATAATATGAAAACGATCATAATTACAGCGATTTCTATAGCAGTATTTGGAAGTATTATTAATCTGCATACGGGTTTTATAGAGACGAATGAAGATCAGCTGAAACTCATACAAATATTGGGCGGCAATAAATTTCATTGTATGCGGTATATCATTATTCCAGGCAGTATTCCGTTGATCATCAGTACGATGAAAGTCAATATCGGTTTATCGCTGGTCGGTGTGATCATTGGAGAATTTTTGGCAGCAAAAGCAGGGCTTGGTTATCTGATCATCTATGGAAGCCAGGTCTTTAAACTGGATTGGGTGATGCTGTCAATTATTATTTTATGTGCGATTGCTATGCTGCTTTATAAAATGCTTTCTTTTTTGGAAAAATATTCCTTAAAAAATATGTAGAATATGAGGGGCTCCATGAAAAAAGTGGGGCTTCTGTTCTTTGCAGCAGACATTCCTTATTTGACAAAGGAAATATCCTTTGTTATAATAGGGAATATTTGAAATGAAAATCAAGGGAGTTATTTAAGGTAAGGTCATGCTGACCTTTGTTTTTTATTATAAGGTGAAGGATACAACTAATAATCCTTCATAATAAGCAGAGATTAACCGTTTAAAACCAGAAAGGATGAATATTTATGCTTAAAGAAATGCCGAATAAATTTTCAGAAGTAACACCGGAGATAGAAAAGCTTGCCGAAAAATGTTCGGTCAGCATTGATCCTTCGTTATATGAGCGTTATGCAGTAAAAAGAGGACTTCGTGAGGACACAGGAGAAGGTGTCTTGGTCGGTTTGACTGAGATTTCAAAAGTTGTATCTTATGTCATTGAAGACCGTGCGATGATTCCGTGTCCGGGTCGTTTGTATTTTCGCGGAATTAATATTGAGGACCTGGTTGATGGATTTATAAAAGAGAAGCGATTTGGATTTGAAGAAGTAACTTATTTGCTGTTATTCGGAGAACTTCCTACCGAAGAAGAACTGCAGCAATTAATCGATTTGCTTGCGGAGTATCGACAGCTTCCTACAAATTTTGTGCGGGATATCATTATGAAAGCACCAAGCCGTGATATGATGAATACACTTGCAAGAAGTGTGCTGACATTATTTTCTTATGATGATTATGCAAGCGATATTTCTGTTCCGAATGTATTGCGCCAGAGCTTACAGCTGATCGCATTATTCCCGGTTCTTGCTATTTATGGATATCAGGCATATTCGCACTATCATAATGGAGACAGTTTATTTATTCATAAACCACAGGCTGATCTGTCAACCGCAGAGAATATTCTTTATCTTTTAAGACCGGATAATAAGTATACGGAATTGGAAGCACGGATTTTGGATCTTTGTCTTGTTCTCCATGCGGAACACGGTGGTGGTAATAACTCCACATTTACCACTCATGTTGTAACTTCTTCCGGAACAGATACATATTCTGCAGTTGCAGCTGCTCTCGCATCTTTACGCGGACCAAAACATGGCGGAGCCAATATCAAAGTTATGGAGATGTTTGATGATATTAAAGCGAATATCAAAGATTGGACAGATGAAGATGAAATTCGCGAATATCTGAAAAAGATTTTAAATAAAGAAGCATTTGATGGCGCAGGCCTGATTTATGGTATGGGGCATGCGATTTATTCGATCTCTGATCCTCGTGCAAAGGCATTGGAAGGATTTGTTCAAAAGCTTGCAGAAGAAAAAGGTCTGCAGGAGGAATATGCCCTTTATTCGATGGTTGAAAAGATTGCACCGGAAGAAATCAAAGCGAAGAGAAAATCTGCGCGTGAGGTCAGCGCGAATGTGGATTTTTACAGCGGATTTGTTTATCGTATGCTTGGACTTCCACTTGAACTCTATACGCCGATTTTTGCGATTGCGAGAATTTCCGGATGGAGTGCCCATCGTTTAGAAGAGTTAGTCAGTGGAGGAAAGATTATCCGTCCTGCATATGCCAATGTTGCAAAACCAAAAGAATACATTCCGATTAAACAGCGTGTAAAAAGTGCAAAAAAGGAAGAAAAAGAGGATAAATAACATATAATTATGAAAAAAGCCCGGATTCTAAGGAGTGAATAACACTGGAATCAGGGCTTTTTCCATGCTATGATAGAAGTAAGAATTTCGGAAAAGAAGGTATAGTGGATGCAGACACAAACATATAAAATAGTATCAAAAATGGATGAACTCGGTTTATCGGTATTGTTGGCAATGCCGGAATCGGATGTTGTTGGGATTGTTCAGCTTGTACACGGAATGGAAGAACATAAAGAACGGTATTTGCCGTTTATGAAATACCTGTGCGATCACGGCTATCTATGTGTGATCCATGACCATAGGGGCCATGGAGGCAGCGTATATTCGAATAAAGATTATGGGTATTTTTATGAGAATGGAAAAGAAGCGATGATAGAGGATGTACATCAGATCACATGCTGGGTCAAGGAGAAATATCCAAATCTTCCGGTATTTTTATTTGGACACAGTATGGGATCTTTAATTGTACGGTGCTATACGAAGAAATATGACGATCAGATTCAAGGGCTGATCGTCTGTGGAAGTCCAAGCAATCGAAAGGCAGTTGGAACGGCGATATTTTTATGTAAAACATTGATAAAATTAAAAGGAGATCATGCATCCGGGAAGATGCTTGAGAAAATTGCATTTCGCTCGTATCTTTCCGGCATTGAAGATATACAGTCACCAAATGACTGGTTGTCTTATAACAGGGCAAATGTAAAAAATTATGATGAGGATCCGCTGTGTGGGAATTCATTTACGCTTAATGGATTTTTGAATTTATTTTTACTCGTTCAGGAGACATACAGCAGGGAAGGATGGCAGGTGAAGAATCCTGATCTTCCGGTATTTTTTATTTCCGGAGAAGATGATCCATGCATGGAAAGTAAGGGAGCGTTCGAAGAGGCCATCCGGTTTATGCGGGAAGTTGGATATGCGAATGCAAAAGCAAAGGTGTATCCGAAAATGCGGCATGAGATCTTAAATGAAGAGGAAAGAGAATGCGTGTACGAAGATGTATTGACGCTGTTAAAACGATGGGCATAGTAGAAGAAGGATACTGTAAATTTCAGATAATGGGGCATTTTGTCTGTTCTTCAGGTTTAAAATTTGAAAGGAGATCTTTCGATGATATATTTTGACAATGCTGCTACAACGATAAAAAAACCGGATTGTGTGATTCAGGCGGTTGTAAATGCGATGCAGACGTTTGGCAACAGCTCCAGAGGAAGCCACGAGGGAGCTTTATGTGCTTCGCGAACGATTTTTGAGGCGCGTATGAAAATCGATCGTTTTTTTCACGGATATGGTGCGGAACGGGTCGTTTTTACCGCGAATTCTACTGAGGCGTTGAACATTGCGATTCGAGGGGCAATTCCCGGACATGCACATGTGATTTCGACAGATCTGGAACATAATTCTGTGCTTCGCCCGCTGTATTATATGCGGGATCACGCAGGTGTACAGATTGATTTTGTGAGGGCCGATGCGGATGGCAATCTTCATTATGATGATTTTGAAAAGCTGATCCGACCGCAGACGAGGGCAATCGTCTGTACTCATGCGTCGAATCTGACCGGATTGATCTTAGATGTGGAAAGGGTTGGAAGGATTGCAAAGAAGTATGATTTGGCGTTTATTGTTGATGCTTCGCAGACAGCGGGTGCAGTTCCGATCGATATGAAGAAAATGAAGATCGATCTTCTGTGCTTCACCGGACACAAAGGATTAATGGGACCGCAGGGGACCGGCGGACTGCTTTTGTCCGATTGCGTGGATATAGAACCATGGAAAGTCGGGGGTACGGGCGTGCAGAGTTATCTGGAAACGCAGCCGGAAGAACTTCCGACAAAACTCGAGGCAGGAACATTAAACGGACATGGAATCGCCGGACTTTCGGCGGCGATTGATTTTATCGAACAGACGGGACTTGATGTGATCCATGCGAAAGAACAGGCGTTGATGAACCGGTTTTACGAGGAAATCAGGAGGCTACCGCAGGTAAAAATCTACGGTGATCCGGATAAAGAAAAGACAGCAATCATTGCATTTAATATCCGAGGCTGTGATTCTGGGAAGATTTCGGATATTTTATCGTATGAATATGGGATTTCCGCAAGACCGGGAGCGCATTGTGCGCCTCGTCTGCATCGGGCGCTTGGAACAGTGTCGCAGGGGGCGGTTCGATTTAGCTTTTCGTATTTCAATACGGAGGAGGAAATCGATCAGGCGGCTGCGGCAGTGAGGGAGATCTGCATCTCCAGCTGCACATAATTCGTAAAAATTTCTTAAAATAATCAGCACTCATGCTTGACGAGTGCTAAAATAAGTGTTATATTACGAATAGAACAAATGAAAGCAATCAATCATTTTGGCAGGATTAATTATAGCCAAATCGCAGTCAGGGAGGTGCGGCATATGAATATTAATAAATTTACGACAAAGTCTATGGAGACAATACAAAATTGTGAGAAGTTGGCGTATGACTATGGAAATCAGGAGATTACGCAGGAACATTTTCTATACAGTATTCTGACGATCGAAGACAGCCTGATCTTGAAGCTGGTCGATAAGATGGGTATTAATAAGGAAGCATTTTTATCGCAGGTGCAGGAAATGCTCGGAAAGCTGCCGAAAGTTTCGGGCGGGCAGGTCTATATCAGTAATGATCTGAATAAGGTGCTGATCAGCGCTGAAGATGAGATGAAGTCGATGGGCGATGAATATGTGTCGGTAGAGCATTTATTCTTAAGTTTGTTGAAACATCCGTCGAAGACGGTCAAAGAGCTTTTGAGAGGCTATGGTATGACGAGAGAGCGTTTTCTTACAGCGCTCGCAGAAGTTCGCGGCAATCAAAAGGTGACGAGTGACAATCCGGAAGCGACGTATGAGACGTTGGAAAAGTATGGATATGATCTTGTGGAACGTGCGAGAGAGCAGAAGCTAGATCCGGTGATCGGACGTGATCACGAGATCAGAAATGTCATCCGGATTCTTTCCCGTAAATCAAAGAACAATCCGGTTTTAATCGGGGAACCCGGTGTCGGCAAAACAGCCGTTGTAGAGGGACTGGCGCAGCGGATCGTTCGCGGCGATGTGCCGGAACAGTTAAAGGATAAGAAGATTTTTGCACTCGATATGGGTTCTTTAGTGGCAGGGGCAAAGTACCGTGGTGAATTTGAAGAACGGTTAAAAGCTGTATTGGAGGAAGTGAAGTCAAGCGAAGGACAGATTATCCTGTTTATTGATGAACTGCATACGATCGTCGGAGCCGGTAAGACCGAAGGATCGATGGATGCGGGCAATATGTTAAAGCCGATGCTTGCACGAGGAGAACTGCACTGTATTGGGGCAACGACTTTGGATGAGTATCGCATGTATATCGAGAAAGATCAGGCTTTGGAGCGTCGTTTTCAGCCGGTTACGGTAGACGAGCCGACAGTCGAAGATACGATTTCGATTCTCCGGGGTATCAAAGAACGATATGAAGTTTATCACGGAGTTAAAATTACGGATGCATCACTCGTATCCGCGGCGACGCTGTCGAACCGTTATATTTCCGACCGTTTTCTGCCGGATAAAGCAATCGACCTTGTCGATGAGGCATGCGCGATGATCAAGACGGAGATGAATTCACTTCCGACGGAATTAGACGAAATCAGACGCAAGATCATGCAAATGGAGATTGAAGAAGCGGCTTTGAAAAAAGAGGATGATAAATTGAGTCAGGATCGTCTTGCGAATATACAGAAAGAACTCGCCGAACTCAAAGATGATTTTAATTCCCGTATGGCAACATGGAATAATGAAAAGGCATCGGTTGAGAAAGTTCAGAAACTGCGTGAGGAGATAGAATCGATCAATAGCGAGATACAGATCGCACAGAGGAATTACGATTTAAACCGTGCAGCAGAATTGCAGTATGGCAAACTGCCGGAATTGAAGAAGCAGCTTGAAATCGAAGAAGAAAAAGTGAAAAAAGAAGAACATTCGATGGTTCGAGAGCGTGTGACGGAAGAAGAGATCGCGAAGATCATTTCACGATGGACCGGAATCCCGATTGCGAAGTTAACGGAGAGCGAGAGAAATAAAGTCTTAAATCTCGATCAGGTACTTCATCAGAGAGTCATCGGACAGGACGAGGGCGTGAATCTTGTAACGGAGGCGATCATCCGCTCAAAAGCCGGGATCAAAGATCCGAACAAACCGATCGGTTCGTTCTTATTCTTAGGACCGACCGGTGTCGGCAAGACGGAACTTGCGAAGGCGCTTGCAGAAAGTCTGTTCGACAATGAGAACAACATCGTTCGGATTGATATGAGTGAATACATGGAGAAATACTCCGTATCCCGCTTGATCGGAGCTCCTCCGGGATATGTTGGTTACGAAGAAGGCGGTCAGCTGACCGAAGCGGTCAGAAGAAAACCGTATTCAGTTGTATTATTCGATGAGATCGAAAAGGCTCATCCGGATGTATTTAATGTTTTACTTCAGGTACTCGATGATGGACGTGTGACGGATTCACAGGGCAGAACCGTGGATTTTAAAAATACGATCATTATTATGACTTCGAATATCGGTTCGACGTATCTGTTAGACGGCATCAATGCCGATGGAGAGATCAGCGAAGATGCGAAAAATATGGTTATGAATGATCTTAGAAATCATTTCCGGCCGGAATTTTTGAACCGTCTGGATGAGACGATCATGTTTAAACCATTGACAAAGGATAATATTACAAGTATCGTAGATCTGCTTGTAAAAGACTTGAACCGCCGTTTGGAGGATAAGGAGTTATCGGTCGAACTAACGCAGCTGGCAAAAGAATATGTTGCGGAACACGGATATGAACCAATTTACGGAGCGCGTCCGCTCAAACGTTACTTGCAGAAAAATGTGGAGACATTGGCTGCCCGACTGATTTTAGGTGATGGAGTCAGAGCAGAAGATACAATTTTGATCGATGTTGAGAATGACATGCTGACGGCGAAATGCAAATAAATGGAGTCCGGACCTGGTATGAATGGTTTCTGCTGATCATGATATAATAGGAATAAAATCTTGTCGTAAATGGCATCTTATTGTGTTATAATGTTGGCATCAATTGAAAAGGAGTGATTTGATGCCGCCGATCAGCAATGACTGGGCAGAGCATTTGCGGCCCGAGTATAAAAAGCCTTATTATAAAGAATTATATTTAAAAATTAACGAAGAATACAGAACCAGACAGATTTTTCCGCCTGCAGATGATATTTTTAATGCATTTCATCTGACGCCGCTTGCGAGTGTAAAAGCGGTCATCTTAGGACAGGATCCGTATCATAATGACGGGCAGGCCCATGGACTCTGCTTTTCCGTAAAGCCACCGGTTGCACCGCCGCCGTCGTTGGTCAATATTTATCAGGAATTACATGATGATCTGGGATGTTATATACCGAATCATGGTTATCTGAACAAATGGGCAGAGCAGGGTGTGCTGATGCTGAATACGGTTTTGACGGTTAGAGCGCATCAGGCGAATTCGCACAGAGGGATCGGATGGGAAGAATTTACCGATGCTGCGATTCGTATTTTGAATGAGCAGAACAGACCGATCGTATTTATTTTGTGGGGCAGACCGGCACAGATGAAAGAGAAGATGCTGAATAATCCGAATCATCTGATCTTAAAGGCACCGCATCCGAGTCCATTGTCGGCGTATCGCGGTTTCTTTGGAAGCAGACCGTTTAGCCAGACAAATGAATTTTTAAAAGCACATGGTGTGGATCCGATTGACTGGCAGATTGAAAATATGTAGGAAAAGGAGCAAATATGAGCGTATTATTTTTAGAATATCCAAAATGCAGTACCTGTAAAAGAGCGAAAAAATGGTTGGATGAGCAGGGTGTTTCTTATGAGGACAGACATATCGTTGAGGCAAATCCGACAGCTGAAGAGTTAAAAGAATGGCACGAAAAGAGCGGATTGCCATTAAAGCGTTTTTTCAATACAAGTGGTATGATCTACCGGCAGGAAGGATTAAAAGATAAAATCCCCAATATGACAGAAGCCGAACAGTATGATCTGCTTGCGACGAATGGTATGCTGGTCAAGCGACCGTTGATCATCGGGGATGATTTTGTCCTGGTTGGCTTCAAAGAAGCTGAATGGAATGAGAAATTATCGTGAATCTTCAGGAACAAAAGCGGTGGGTCCGCAAAAAAGCTGCGCAGAAATTAAATCAGTATTCTGATGAATGGATTCAGAAAGAAAGTCGGAAAATACAGGACCACGTACTCGAAAGTGAAGGATACAGGCGGGCTGATACGATTTTTTGTTACGTTAGTTTTGCAAAAGAAGTCAATGTGATACCGATTATTGAAGACGCTCTGCGAACGGGGAAAAGAGTTGGAGTGCCGCTCTGTATTGGAAAAGGAATGATGGAAGTCCGGGAAATCCGGAGCATGGATGAACTGCAGCCGGGAGCATATGGCATTTTGGAACCCAAAAAAGGAACTAGAAAAGTTGATAAGCACGAGATTCAGTATGCTGTAATTCCATGTGTTACCTGTGATAAGTTGGGGAACCGTATGGGACATGGAGCGGGTTATTATGACCGCTATCTTTCGGATGCGGATTTTATAAAAACGATTCTTTGTTTTGAAGAGATCATGGTGCAGGAGATTCCGACGGATCTTTATGATGTCAGGATGGATTATGTAATCAGCCAGAACGGAGCGATAAAAGTAGTTTAGATAAAAAAGCGGAGCAGTGGTTGCTCCGCTTTCGTGGTTTACATTTAGTTTTTTATTTTTGTTATAATCGGATTATTAACTGAATAGAATTTCTTTTAGTAAAGTGATCCTTTCGTTTTCTTTCATTTGACATAGATTGCTGTTTTGGAATCTGGCATCGCTGGTTACGTCATGGTTCATCCATACCGGAGGAACAAAGTCGCGGGCAGTTTCAAGATCAGGGAATTCAACTTCTGCGATTACCAATCCATCAAAACCGTCATGAAAGATATCGATTTCTGCAGTGAGTCCGGAATCTAAAGGCACATAATAGCGGGTTTTAGAGACAATATTTCCGTCGCATTTTTTTAATAGATGTTCATAGCTTTTTGCATCTAATGGTACTTCGACTTCTTCGCGTTTCATTAGCCCCGCTGATTTATATGTAAAAATATACTGGTCATCTTTTTTTCGAATGCGCATAACGGGTTCGGTACAAAGATATGCCTGCTGAATACGGGAATGCTCGTAGTCAGATATTTGGCGGGGTGCTCGTTTTAATAAAAATTTGCGTTCGATTTCCATAAGTATTCTCCTTTCCGACATGCTTATGTTACAGCTTGCCAAAAGTAAACCATATGAAGTATAATATAACGTAGTTTGAAAAAATGTCAAGAAATTTTCAAATTTAGACTATGGATCAGAAGTGATGATGGATTGCTTTAAAGCAAGAAGAATTTATGTAATAATAACAATGATAAGATTGGCAGGAGGAAGATCAGAATGAAAGTATTAGTTTTTTTAGCGGATGGATTTGAAGAGATCGAAGGTTTAACAGTTGTAGATTTATTGCGCCGTGCGGATATTGATGTGACAACGGTATCGATTCAGGATACTTGTGCAGTTATGGGAGCACACAATATTCCGGTTACCGCTGATGTGACGATGGATAAAGTGATGGATTCAGAACCGGATATGGTCGTTTTGCCGGGAGGAATGCCGGGCACATTGAATCTGAAAGCACACAAAGGCGTAGAGGCGATGATTCTGAAAAACTATGAAGCAGGACGCTATATTGCTGCGATTTGTGCGGCACCAAGTGTATTTGCTGAACTCGGATTATTAGATGGGAAAATATCGACAAGTTATCCGAGCTTTGAAGAGGTATTAAAGGAACATGGAAGTAATTATGTATACAGCCAGGTAGCTGTTGATGGCAAGATCATCACAAGCCGTGGTATGGGAACCGCAATTGCATTTGCAGGTAAGATCATCGAACTTTTAAAGGATAAGAAAACGGCGGATGATATACTGGAAAGTATCGTATACTAACATAGATTCGTTCAGGTGGCAATTTATGATTTGACGCAGAACGGTCTTGAATTTATTAGGAGATGTATGTTATATGCAGCAGACAGATAAGATTGGGTTTTTGCAGATGTTTCAGATCGCAGTTGCAAAACCAAAAGAATATAAAAAGGCATTGAATGTGAAAAAGCGGACGATCATAGGTTTTGTGATACTTGTCGCTTTGCTTGCCGTATTATTAGGAACGATTGTGCCGATCGTGTCGTTTTCCTTCAGTATTGGTGGTCCAAAGCATTTTATTACGGAAACGCTGCCGGCATTTGAGTATAAAGACGGTATATTTCATATCGATGAGAGAGTCGAGATTGTGGATAATGGTATCCGCATTATTGCCGACAGTGATGTAGAGGAGTTCAAGGAAGATGATGTGGAAGACGATACGATAGTGGAGATTTTGATCAGCAAAAATAATATGCGGATGAAGAATTCCATTGCAAGTCAGCAGAATATGAACTTTGATTTTAAAGATGTTGGAAAAGGGACTTTTACGAATAAAGATCTTCTGGAATATATACCATTGCTTTTTCTTGGACTTGTACTTGGGGCCGTAGTTGTATTTCTGGCAACGATATATCGATATCTGATCAGCGCACTTATTTTTGCAGTTTGTGGAAGAAGCGTTGCGCGTGCAATGAGAAAAGATCTTTCTTTTGGAAAATGCTACGTCCTGTCGCTTATGGCAAAAACATCCATTGAGATTGTGAACTGTATGGGAATGGCAGCTGATATTACATTTATGAATTCAATGGTCTGGGCATTCATCAGCTTTGGAATCATTATGGCGTATTTGTATTTTGGCATTAAAGAGATAGGATTGAATAAGGCAAGTCCTGAATTTTAAATAAATGCTGAAAGGGAGATGATGACATGGGAAGGATTATTTTGATCACTGGTGGAAGCAGGAGCGGAAAAAGCCTGCTTGCAGAGCAAAAGGCGACGATTCTGGGCGGCGATGATGTCCTTTATATGGCAACGGGGATTGCTACAGATGATGATATGAAAGAGAGAATTCTCCTTCATCAGCTTCGGAGAAATCCGAACTGGGGGACATTTGAGGGCTATCACGACCTTGCGGATGTTGTTCGGGAGACTTCGCATAAGACGATCCTGTTGGATTGTATCACAGTTTTGATCACGAATTATATGCTTCAGGATGAAAGGGATTTTGATGAACTGACAAACGCTGAGGTTACCTATATTGAAGAGGATATCGTAAAAGAGATCGAATCTCTGATCAAAGCAGTTCAGGAGACCGGAAAAAATCTGATCGTTGTAACGAACGAAGTCGGGATGTCTGTTGTTTCGGCGTATCGCATGGGGCGGATCTTCTCGGATATTACCGGTAAGGTGAATCAGATGATTGCCAAGGTCAGTGATGAAGTACATTTAAGTGTTTCAGGAATCCCACTGCAGATTAAGTAGAGGGAAAAGAGAAGATAGGAAGATTTAGGGCTGTTTGGAATGCATGATTCTGGGCAGCCCTATCCGTTTTATTTCTTAAGAAAAACGTCAGAATTAGATAAACTTTTCAGTAAGAATCCTTTGCTACTATAGAATCAGGAACAAGGAGGAGAAGAATTATGAATCAGGAGACGATTTTAGTTGCAGATGATGACAGGGAGATTGTAAGAGCAATTAGGAAGTTATTGGAGATGGAGGGCTATCGTGTACTAAGTGCCTATAATGGATTAGAAGCGTTGGAGGCATTAGTGGAAAATGAAGTGCATTTGATTATTTTAGATATTATGATGCCGAAGCTCGATGGTCTTTCTGCCCTGATGAAGATCAGGCAAAACAAAAATATACCGATCTTACTGCTATCGGCAAAGACGGAAGAGAGCGACAAAGTGCTTGGGCTATCGATGGGAGCGGATGATTATATATCGAAGCCTTATCAGCCGGCAGAATTAGTCGCACGCGTAAAATCCGCTCTTCGAAGATATCTGTATCTTGGCAATCTGGCAACTGCACAGGAACAGCCGGACAATGTGATTGAAAACGGCAGTCTGCTGTTGAATCTGGATGAAAAGCAGATTTACGTAGATGGGGAACCTGTGAAACTGACCGCAACGGAATATCGGATTATCGAACTTCTGATGAAAAACCGCGGCCGGGTATTTTCTGCAGAAGAGATATACGAACGAGTGTGGAAGGAGCAGGCATTTGCAACAGAAAATACAGTTATGGTTCATATTCGTCGAATCCGGGAAAAGATAGAGATCAATCCTAAAGTTCCGAAATATTTAAAGGTGGTGTGGGGAATTGGATATAAGATGGAAAAGTATTAGCAGACAGGTGTTACTATGGATTGCCATTGCTGCGATTTTAATCAGTACTTATTTTGGTTTTTTTTCGATCGCCAATCTTCTGAATGTTGCCAGGTGTCAGGAAGAATCAAATGCTTTTTTCAGCGTGTCTCCTGCGGATTATTTTACAGATCAGACATTTGAAGAAAGTTATACTTATGAGAACTACTTAAGAGATATCGTCCAACGTCTGATTAATCAATATAAGGAAACCGGAACGTGGAAATTGCGTGAAGAGGACGGATACACGAAAGCAGAGTTAGAGGAACTGGATGTCAATTTCTTTGGTGAGATTATCTGCAAGAAAGGGTATGATAATAAAACGATGAAACTTGGCTCCAAAATAGATACTGAAAAGAAGAGTAGAGACAATCTGATCTATGTCAGAGTTTATCCTGATAAAATTGATAGCGAATATGGGCAGATTCGGATGATGTTTTATTCGGAAAAAGGCGGAGATTTGTATAGCAGTTGCACGGAAGAATATTATGATGATGGTGAGGTAAAACAACACAAAGACTTTTATAATAACATTGAGAGTTTTGATTTCTATATGGAAATTCCGCAGAAAAACTATGAGCGGTTAGAGAATGCATGGCTCGACTGGATGGATCTATTAAAAAGTTTTGTCAACCAAATGATGATATGTATTGGTGTGGTACTGGTGTCGATCATCATGATCATCGTTACGGCTTCACCAAAATTTAACCGCAGATGGGAAGATAAATTTGACCGGATGTGGCTGGAAATTTTATTACTGATTGTTATTCCGTGTCTGTTGACACTCGCTGGCTTGTGTGTAGCCGGTTACTATTCAGTTTGGGAACAGAGGCTCGCTCAGAGTATCGGCAATCTTGCGATGGCAGGAGGACTGATTTTTGAATTTTTAACAATTTATTGCTTTGTTTCCATTGTCCGCAAGATCAAAGCCGGATATTTTATAAAAAGTTCCATCTGCTATAAGGTATTGCATAAAAGCTGGATCGTTTTAAAAGACCAGAAGAACGAATGGACAATCTGGAGCAGTAAAAAATCGAGTACGTTAACGGTCAAAGAAAAGGCACTGAAAAGAAAACGGTTCAGTCTGCTCATGATTTTAGCGGCAGAAGTTATCTTTCTTTTCTTGATCATTGCGATCTTTGGTTTTCTGCCTCTTGGAATTTTAGCTGCAGCGTTACTTGCAGTATTATTCAAACGATTATTTGACGATTATAAACAGGATGTTCAGGATTTGCTTGATCTCGAAAAAGTCCTGCAGCAGATTTATGAGATATCAAACGGGGATTTGAAGGCGACAACTGATATTGGTGAGAATTCGCTTTATTACAAGGCGACGACGAGTCTGTGTGAAATCGGATCCGGTATGGAAAAAAGCGTGGAGGAGCAGGTAAAAAGTCAAAAGATGAAGGTGGATCTAATTCAAAACGTATCACACGATCTGAAAACTCCGCTGACTTCGATCATCAGTTATATTGACTTACTGTCTAAAGATGAGTCCTTATCGGATGAAGCGAAAGATTATGTTATGATTTTGGAGAAAAAGTCTCAACGTCTGAAAAATATCGTAACTGATTTATTTGACCTCGCAAAGACGACGAGCGGAAATGTAACAGCGGATTTCTCGATTTTGGATATGAGGAAGCTTGTGGAACAGACGCTTGTGGAGATGGATGACAAGATTTCTTCCAGTGGATTTGAAGTTATTACGCATTATGATACGGAAACGGCCCAGTTTCAGGGGGATGTCAACCGTATGTACCGGGTTGTACAGAATGTACTCGACAATGCATTACAGTATTCGCTGTCAGGTTCCAGAATTTATCTGAGTGTTCTCGATGATGGAGAAAAGTGGAAATTATCCGTGAAAAATACGGCTTCGTATCATATGCAGTTTACAGAAGAAGAGATTTTGGAACGGTTTACACGCGGGGATCAGTCGAGGACGACGGAAGGAAGCGGACTCGGTCTGTCGATTGCTGATAGTTTTACAAGACTTTGCGGAGGCGATTTCCATATAAAGATTGACGGAGATCAATTCACTGTAGAAATTACATTTGTTAAATATTAGAAGAAAATAGCTGCTATTGATTAATAATATTAAGTTGATGGCAGCTATTTCTTGTATTATTTTCGTTTATGTATTAAAATGTAGAAAATAAAATATTTTTTGCTGATTATTTGTGAGTTTTGCGATTTGATTTTGAAAATGAATTATGTTACCATTCAACTATTATAGGGTTAAGTGCATGATATTAGATTATAAGGATATGGATGGGACATAGCATGAAAAGAACGACAGAGAATTTTGACCAATTGAGGGAAGAATGCGGCGTATTCGGAATGTATGATTTTGATGGCGGCGATGTGGCTTCTTCTATTTATTATGGATTATTTGCACTACAGCACCGTGGACAGGAGAGTTGCGGTATCGCAGTGAGTGACACGCAGGGTGCAAAAGGTAATATTGAATCAAAAAAGGGCATGGGACTTTGCAACGAAGTTTTTACGCCGGAGGATCTATCCGGTTTAAAAGGTGATATTGGAGTCGGTCATGTTCGATATTCTACAGCAGGTGAAAGCTGCATTGAAAATGCACAGCCGTTGGTTCTGAATTATGTAAAAGGAACTCTGGGGCTCGTGCATAACGGGAACTTGATCAATGCCCATGAATTACGGCATGAGTTAGAGTATGACGGAGCAATCTTTCAGACGACGATCGATACCGAAGTGATCGCTTATCATATTGCACGGCAGCGTGTGAAGACGAAGACGGTAGAAGATGCAGTAAAAAATGCAGCCAAAAAGCTGAGAGGGGCTTATGCGCTGGTAGTTATGTCACCGAGAAAGTTAATAGGGCTTCGGGATCCGTTTGGATTTAAGCCATTATGTATCGGAAAGCGCGATAATGCGTATATTCTCGCATCGGAGACATGTGCATTGGATACGATTGGTGCAGAATTTATTCGTGATGTAGAGCCGGGAGAACTGGTTATGATTACTCCGGACGGTGGTATCGTATCGGATAAAAGCCTGTGTATTCCGGAAGAGAAGCGTGGCAGATGCATTTTTGAATGGATTTATTTTGCAAGAACCGACAGCTATATCGATGAGATGAGTGTCTACAGTGCGAGAATTGCGGCTGGAAGATATCTTGCACAGGATTCTCCGGTCGACGCAGATCTGGTAGTAGGTGTTCCGGAATCGGGGAATGCAGCGGCTATGGGATATGCGATGGAATCCGGAATTCCGTATGGAACCGCATTTGTCAAGAATACGTATGTTGGGCGCACTTTTATCAAACCAAAACAGAGCAACCGTGAATCAAGTGTATCAATTAAGTTAAATGCGTTAAAAGAAGCTGTAGCGGGTAAAAGAATTATTATGATCGATGATTCGATTGTACGTGGAACGACCAGTGACCGAATTGTCAGAATGCTGCGCGATGCGGGGGCGACGGAAGTTCATGTAAGGATCAGTTCACCGCCATTTTTATGGCCGTGTTATTTTGGCACCGATGTGCCGGCACGGGAACAGCTGATTGCATATAACCGTACCGTTGAAGAAATCCGTGAGATCATCGGGGCGAATTCTCTTGGTTATTTAAATATCAACCGGTTGGAGCAGATGGTTGGAGGTCTGACGATCTGCAAGGGATGCTTTACCGGCGTTTATCCAATGGAACCGCCTACAGAAGATATTCGCGGTAATTATGATAAATAAACAGTAACTGTTCAGAGAAAATGAAATAATAAAGGAGATCAAAGATGAGTACAGATCGTTATTCAAGTCCATTATCCGAACGCTATGCCAGCAAAGAGATGCAGTATATCTTTTCCCAGGATAAGAAGTTTAAGACCTGGAGAAAGTTATGGATCGCATTGGCAGAAGTGGAGCGTGAATTAGGGTTAAATATCACACAGGAACAGATTGATGAATTAAAAGAACATGCGGATGATATTAATTATGAAGTAGCAAGAGCACGCGAAAAAGAAGTTCGTCACGATGTTATGTCGCATGTGTATGCATATGGACAGCAGTGTCCGAAAGCAAAAGGCATCATCCATTTGGGTGCTACTTCCTGTTATGTAGGCGACAATACAGACATTATCATTATGACCGAAGCGCTTCGTCTTGTGAAGAAGAAACTGATCAATGTTATCGACGAATTGGCAAAATTTGCAATGGAATACAAAGATATGCCGACATTAGCATTTACGCATTTCCAGCCGGCTCAGCCGACGACAGTTGGAAAGCGTGCGACGCTTTGGATCATGGATTTATTATTAGATCTTGAAGATTTAGATCATGTCATTGATAATATGAAGTTATTAGGCTCAAAAGGAACGACAGGAACGCAGGCAAGCTTTCTCGAACTGTTCGAAGGGGATCATGAGACGATTAAGAAAATCGATGGAATGATTGCGGAGAAGATGGGCTTCAAGGCATGCCAGCCAGTTTCCGGTCAGACATATTCCCGTAAAGTGGATTCCCGTGTACTCAGCGTGTTGAGCGGCATCGCGCAGTCAGCGCATAAATTCTCAAACGATATCCGTCTGCTTCAGCATTTGAAAGAGATCGAAGAGCCGTTTGAAAAGAGCCAGATCGGATCATCTGCAATGGCATACAAACGCAATCCGATGAGAAGTGAACGTATAGCATCGCTTGCCAACTACGTTATGAGCGATGTGACGAATGCGGCTTTTGTTGCATCGACACAGTGGTTTGAAAGAACGCTGGATGACTCGGCGAATAAACGTCTTTCCGTACCGGAAGGATTCCTTGCAATTGATGGTATTTTGGATTTATATCTGAATGTTGTAGATGGACTTGTTGTATATCCGAAGGTTATCGAATCCCGTCTGATGAAAGAACTTCCGTTTATGGCAACGGAGAATATTATGATGGATGCGGTAAAAGCCGGCGGAGACAGACAGGAACTCCATGAAAAGATCCGTCAGCATTCCATGGCAGCAGGACGCGTTGTCAAGGTTGAGGGCAAAGAAAATGACCTATTAGAAAGAATTGCAGCAGATCCGGCATTCGGAATGACGATGGAGCAGTTAGAAGCGATTATGGAACCAAAGAATTTTGTCGGACGTGCACCGGAACAGACGGAAGAATTTGTTGCAGAAGTTGTAAATCCGATTTTGGAAATGAATCAAGATATTCTTGGAATGAAAGCGGAGATCAACGTATAACCGAATGAAATACGCTTTGCAGGCTTCAACGGTTCGCTTGCTTTGTGTCTTTGCGTAAATGAAAAAGGGCGAACAGTAGTTCATTGTAACTGCTGTTCGTCCTTTTCTATTCAAAATGATGCGAAAAAAGAATCAAATTATTCAAATTAATCATTGGAAATTTATTGATTAATGTATTATATTATAAGCAATGAATAATCCGCTCCTTACAGAGATAATTTAACACACACACAAATCTATACACTTTCTGTCATAGGTCTTTAGCGGATGATCAAAAGTCTTACTAAGTAATTTGGTAAGGCTTTTTCATTTTAGTAAATTTTGAGTCTGACAGTACTCCCAGAAATCAATTTCAAATGGAGAATGATAGTCATGTTTCCTTCGAACCATATAGAAGGTATTTTCCCAGTAAGGAGAATCAATCGGTACGGCTACAACACCATGCCGTTCGATATTTGGGAACTTCGGCATAACTGCAATGCCAAAGTTACATGCTACCATCTCAGCAATCATCTCATCCTGTTCAATCTCGTAGGTTACTTTTGGATAACGGTTGATCTGTGCCCAGAACTCATCGAGTGAATTGCGCAGAACGCTGGCATGACTGAAAATAATCTGGGGATATGGCAATGTATCCTCTAATGAAACGGATTTACGCTTTGCAAGCGGATGATCCGGTTTCGTAATAACGGACATCTGCTGACGGATAAATGGAATTGCTTCCAGTTCATTGTGCCAGTCGCCATAAAAACAAAATCCGATATCATATCTCCCATCCCGCACACCTTGAATCACATTTTGTGTATAGCAGGTGTATAGCTTGAAATTGCCGTTTGAATCAGTACTTTCTTTGTAATTTTTAACGAGGTGCGGCAGAAGAAAAGAAGCAAGTCTTGGAATACCAGTCAAATGGAGTGTTCCGCCGCCGTTTAAAATATTCGAAAAAGAATCCTGAGACTTATCGATCATCGCAAGAATTTTCTTTGCATCATTTTGAAGCATTCTACCATATTGATTTAACGTGATATTTCGTCCTTTCTTCCGAAAAAGCGGGACACCAAGCTCCGCTTCCAAGGAGGCCATAGCGTGGCTCAAACCCGGCTGTGAGATACACAGCTGTTCAGCTGCTTGGCGATAATGTTCACATTCTGATAGAACTAAAAAGTATTTTAGATGTTCAATATTCATAATCTCCCTCCATAGTTATTCTTTTTTCTTCTTTATGGTACAATAGATTCTATAAAAATGCAAAGGAGAAGGAGTATGATCTATTTTATTATAAATCCCCATGCAAAATCAGGTTATATAGAAGCAGTCTGGGATGAAATACAGAGAGAACTTGCCGCTCATAGCAGGAAATATTGCTGCTATAAGACAAAAAGGCCCAAAGATGCTACTCGTATAGCGCGAAAATTGACAAGCGGCAAAAAAGGACGCAAGATCGTGATCTTAGGCGGTGACGGAACGCTAAATGAATTTTTAAATGGAATGTGTCGAACAGAAGGGATACAGCTTGGATATCTTCCGTTGGGCTCGGGAAATGATTTTGCCCGTGGTATGGAGATCAGCAGGGATTATAAAAAGGAATTGAAAAAGATGTTAGAAGGAACATCCTGCCGGGAACTGGATTATGGAATCGTTGATTATCCGGATGGAAGAAGAAAGCGGTTTTTTGTCAGCAGCGGTATGGGCTATGATGCAAAAGTATGCTATGAAGCCAATCACACAAAGATGAAACGGATACTAAATCAGCTGAAACTGGGAAAATTAGTTTATTTGATCATTGGAGTCCGTGATCTGATTCAGGCAGAGACTTTTTGCGGTTCTTTAATGGTTGATGGAAAAGAAGTCCTAGTTGGAAGTGGTTTTTTATTTGTATCCTTTCATAATATGCCGTATGAAGGCGGTGGATTTCAATTTTGTCCTGATGCGGACAGCAGCGATGGACAGCTGGATCTATGCGTTGCGAAGGGAATGAAAAAGTGGAAGATCCCATTTATAATTCCGCTTGCGGCATTTGGGAAGCATATCCATTGCAAAGGGGTTTACCAATTCCGCTGCAAAGAGGCGGTGATGCGGAGTGGGAGCGGACAATTCGTACATACCGATGGGGAGACGAAGAAGAAGGAACGGAGGATACGCATTCGGATCTCAGATAAAAAGATCCGGTTCATGAATTAGGAGATAAGAGAATATGGGACTGTTTTGCCGTAACAGTCCCATTCAAAAAAGTTGTTATTTATGGCTCGAAAAGCTTCCGGCACAATGGAATTGTCACTTCATCGAAAGAGGATACCGTTGTGGTAGCTTCGGATAAATCCTGATTTCCAAACATCGGATTGGCGAATCCGATGGATTTCATGCCCGCTCGTTTTGCGGCCAGTAATCCATTTTTCGAATCTTCAATGACAAGACATTCTTCCGGACAGACCTGAAGCGCTTTTGCGGTCTTTAGGAACACTTCTGGATCCGGTTTTGAATTCCTGCAGTCTTCTCCTGAAAAAAACACCTGAAAATATTTTTTGATCTGAAAAAGCTCTGTAACACGATTAATCTCAGGGATTGAGGAAGAGGATGCCACTGCAAGTGGAAAGTCATTATCATAGAGCCGTTTGATCAGATTGATAACATTCGGAAGCGGCTGAAGACCGTCCTTTTCTTCCAGTATGGCACGTTTTTCATCGATGATACGGATGCAATCATCAGGAGTTAACGGCAGATGGAATTCCTCTACGATCGTTGTCCACATAAATTCACTCGTGACGCCGATAAACTGATCCTGATAATCGTCAGCAGTCACGATACCGTATTCTCTTAACAGTTCATCCGTTGTGATTTTATATCCCGGTTCAGTGTCGGCGATGACACCGTCCATATCAAATATAACAGCTTTTAACATAACAAATCCTCCTGAAAAAGGGGATGCAGCAAAAGAAAAAGATGTTTTGTATCAAACAAGATTTTCTATGCGCAACCCCTTGGAAATTACTTTGATTATTTATTTATTCAACGGTAACAGATTTTGCAAGGTTACGAGGCTGGTCAACATTATAGCCTCTGTAAACAGTTGTATGATATGCGAGAAGCTGCATAGCAACTGTAGTACCGAATCCACCAAAGAAATCATCTGTCTTAGGTACCTTGATCAGGTCATCGTATAAACCTTCATAACCTGTTGCATCTTCATCAGTAATTAAGATGACATGTGCTCCGCGGGCTTTTACCTCTTCTACATTCGCAATTGTCTTTGTGAAGATATGATCCTGTGTTGCAACAGCGATAATCGGTACGCCTTCTGTAACCAAAGAAATAGTACCGTGTTTTAATTCACCTGCATTAAATGCTTCCGAATTAACATAAGAAATTTCTTTTAATTTTAAAGAACCTTCACAGGCAAATGCATAATCCAATCCACGTCCGATATAGAATGCGGAATAGGTATCTTTAATCTTTTCAGCAACTGTACGAATGTAATCATCCATCTCTAATACTGCCGGAATTGTTTCAGTTGCTTCGATAAATTTATCCAGGTATTCGGCAATCTGTTCATCCGATAAGATGCCCATGATTTCTGCTAATTTTAATGTGATCAGGTACATGCCACAGCATTGCACTGTAAATGCTTTTGTACTTGCAACGGCGATTTCAGGACCTGCATGTGTATATAATACGTAATCACTTTCACGGGCGATGCTGGAACCTTTTACATTTACAATAGAAATAGTTTTGGCACCGCGTTCGTTTGCAAGTCGGAGTGCGGCTAATGAATCTGCCGTCTCACCGGACTGTGTAATAACGATGACTAATGTATGTTCGTCCATGATCGGATTCATATAACGGAATTCCGATGCAATTTCTACGGTTACCGGAATGCGGATTAAAGATTCGATGATCGATCTTCCTACTAATCCCGAATGCATCGCAGTTCCGCATGCGGTAATGATAACGCGGTTGATTCCCTTAAACAGGTCGTCGCTGATCTTATCAGCAGAAAAATCAACTTTACCGTTATGAATACGTGGTGCAAGGGTATTCTTTACTGCTTCAGGCTGATCGTAGATCTCCTTCTGCATAAAATAATCATATCCGCCCTTTTTCGCTGCTGTTGTATCCCAGTCAACATGCAGCATCTTAGGTACTGCCTTCTCATGATTCATCGTATATAAAGAAACAGAACCCTTCTCAAGAACTACAATATGCTGTTCCGGAACTACGAAATAATCCTTAGAATAAGGAATTAATGCGATGACATCGGAACCAATATAAGAGCCCGATGGTGTGTGTGCGACAACTAACGGGCTGGCATTACGCATACAGTAAATAACTCCCGGTCTGTCCTGGAACATCACGCAAAATCCGTAAGCCCCTTCTAAAATCTCGTCCGCTTTTTTTAATGCTTCGAATGGATCTCCTTCATATAAAGAGTCGATCAGCAGTGCTGCAATCTCCGTGTCTGTCTCGGAAACAGGTGTATATCCTTTTTTTGCAAGATCAGCTGCAATTTCTTTATAATTTTCAATGATACCATTGTGAACTAAAGTGACTTTTGGTGTCTGATGAGGATGTGCATTGACTTCTGTTACTCCTCCGTGAGTTGCCCAGCGTGTGTGACCGATTCCGCAAGTACCATAAGTATCAGAAGAAGCAGCAACTTTATTGCGCAAATCTTCTACTTTACCGGTTGTTTTGATAATCTGTGTCTTATCATCCTGTACTAAAGCGATACCGGCACTGTCATAGCCACGGTATTCCAAGCTCTGCAGTCCATTGATTAAAATATCAGAAGCTCTGTTAATTCCTGTAAAACCTACAATTCCACACATAATGAAAATCTCCTTTTGAATTAAATTGTTATCGTTCAGCCAGAATACCGGTTAAAGGATGGTATATTACAAAAAGGCTGAACAGTCTATCATATTATATGCGGTTTTGCTGCTTTGGTAATTCTGTCTCTGTTCCCGCAATTACTTCCGGGGTTTGTCAGAAAATACGTACCCAAAGCGGTACGGAAAAGCATCCGCCGAATCTTCGATCACTTTTCTCCTCGTCATCCTGAATCCATCACATCAGGATCTGGCGCTTGCTATTTGTAAAATATTCTCCTTTCTTACTATATTCGAAGTATAGGTGCAAAACCTCAAATGCCTATAAATCCCACTAACTTTATCATTACATTGTCAAAAAGTCAATAAAAAAAATCAGGAATTCAGCGGATAGATGCGGATTTAAGAAAAAGATAAGAGAATTTTTATGGATAGATTAAAATTTAAGTGTTATAATAGCGATATTAATGTTAACAATGATAAAATTAGGTGAAGTATGATGAAAGAACGATTAAGAAATACGAAGAATTTTATAAAGGAAAAAATCAAGTTTGTATTGCGTCCGGTATGGAAAGCGGTTACGGTTATTATGAAATTTCTCTATAATAAACCACTTTTATTAAATGCCCTGATTGCGGTTATTTTTGCAGTTGTACTCGAAGAAGCGGGCAGACAGTCATTTCCGCTCAGCACATGGGGATTTATTACACAAAAGACATCGATGTTCTTGTACAGCGTGTTTATTCTTTTCTTTTCCTATTCTATTGTCCTGATCGTACGGAAAAGGATATTTGCGTATATTGTAATTTCGGTACTATGGGGCGGTGTTGGACTCGTTAATTTTTTAATGCTTGATAGCCGTAATACTCCATTTACATATGTAGATATTACGTTGATGAAGTCCGTTTTACCTGTTATTACTAATTATTACTCGATGCCGGCGATTATTGCTATGGGATCGGGACTGTTGATCGGATTGGTTTTATTAGTCAGCGGTTTCCTTTATTTGCCTCAGGAAGAAAAGTTTACAAAACCACGAACATTAAAAAATGTAATTGCATTTGCAGTAATCGCAATTGCGTTTTTAGGAACGACAAAATACAACCTTTCTACCGGGTTTATTTCAACGGAGATTCACAATATCCGGCTTGCATATTCCGATTACGGTACTCCGTATTGTTTTACGGTAACTGCTTTGAAGACTGGAATTGACAGACCGTCCAACTATTCCGAGGAAAAGATTGAGAAGATCGTCGAGAAGACGGAAAAAGCAAGTAAGACAACTGCGAAAAAGAGTAAAGTGAAAAAGCAGACGCCGAATATTATTTTTGTACAGTTGGAGTCCTTCTTTGATCCGACCCAGGTAAAAGGATTAAAGTTTAACAAAGATCCAATTCCGAACTTCCACAGACTGATGAGGAATTATTCATCCGGACATACGATGACACCTTCTTATGGTGCGGGTACAGCCAATACCGAATTCGAGATCATGACGCAGATGGATCTGGACCTGTTTGGTGCAGCGGAGTATCCATATAAGACGGTATTGCAGGACCACACATGCGAAAGTGTTATGACGGATTTGAAGCAGGAAGGTTATTCTGCCCATGCGATCCATAATAACAGTGCAGCATTTTATGACAGGGACCTTGTATTTGCTAATTTGGGATACGATACATTTACGACGAAAGAATGTATGGATATTCAGAAATGGACAGAGAATGGATGGTCCAAAGATTATATTTTAACAGATCAGATCAAAGATGTTTTAGATTCTACGGAGAATCAGGACTTTATTTATACGATCTCTGTTCAGGGACACGGAGATTATCCGACGAATGAGGTGATCGAGAATCCGGTTATTGATGTAGAGGGCATAGAGGATGAAGCGCTCCGCAATAAGTATATCTACTATTCGAATCAGATTTATCAGATGGATCAGTTTGTCGGCGAACTGGTAAAATCGCTTGAAGAACGCGGCGAGGATACGATTCTTGTTATGTATGGAGATCATCTGCCAAGTTTGGATGTAGAAGACGAAGATCTGACCTATGGTAATAAGTACTGGACCAGTTATTTTATCTGGGATAATATCGGTTTGAAGAAACAGGATGGCAATATCGAGACGTATCAGCTTGCAGCGAATATTATGGATAGAATTGGCCTTCATAATGGAATTTTGACGAAGTTCCATCAGACACAGTCGGATTCCAAGACATTTCAAAATGATCTGAGAAATTTACAGTATGATATCTTCTATGGAAAGAATTATATGTATAATCAGGAGAATCCATATGAGGCAACGGACATTGAATTTGGTGTTAAGAATCTGAGTGTGAAGAAGATTTATGAATCAGATAATGGTATCTTTATGGTAGGAAATAATTTTACCAGCTATACAAATGTAGTCGTAGAAGGAAATAAGATTTCGACAACGTTTCATAACAAGCATCTGATTGAGATATCGAAGGAAGATATTAAGGATGGGGATACCTTTGAAGTGGATATCATCAGCAAAGCTCCAAGGACACTCAGCAGGTCGCCGGAGTACGTATTCAGGCAAAGCGGGGCAAGTGAAAATCAGGAATAAATAGTAGACATAGATTTTTTGTTATGTTATAATATGGAAATGTCTAATGTGGAAAGATATGCATAATATTACAAGATAAATTTTAGGAGGATTCATAAAATGAGTTTACAAGTTGAAAAATTGGAACATAATATGGCTAAGCTGACCATCGAAGTAGATGCAGCTGAATTTAAAAAAGCTATGACAAAGGCTTATAATAAACAGAAAAAAAGCTTTAACGTTCCTGGATTCCGTAAAGGCAAAGTGCCACAGGCTTATATTGAAAAATTATACGGACCAGAGGTTTTTTACGAAGAAGCAGCGAACATCATTATTCCGGATGCTTATGCAAAAGAGATGCAGGACTGCGAGTTAGAGATCGTATCCCGTCCTGAAATCGATATTGAACAGATCGAAAAAGGAAAAGCATTTATCTTTACAGCTGAAGTTGCTTTAAAACCGGAAGTAACTTTAGGTGAATATAAAGGATTAGAAGCTTCTGTAGAAGTGGAAGAAGTAACGGATGAAGAAGTTTCTGCTGAATTAGTAAAACAGCAGGAAGAAAATGCAAGAGAAATTACTGTTGAAGACCGACCAATTGAGGATGGAGATATCGCATTGATCGATTATTCCGGATCTGTAGATGGTGTAAAATTTGACGGTGGAACTGCTGAGAATCAGACATTAGTGATCGGTTCCGGTTCTTTTATCGACAATTTCGAAGAACAGCTGATCGGTGCCAATATTGGTGATGAAGTGGAAGTTCACGTAACATTCCCAGAAGAGTATCATGCGCCGGATTTAGCAGGTAAAGCTGCTGTATTTGAAGTAAAGATTAATGGCATCAAAGTAAAAGAACTGCCGGTAATCGATGATGAATTTGCTGATGAAGTATCAGAATTTGATACATTAGACGAATATAAAGCGGATATCCGTGCCAAATTAGTTGAAAAGAAAGAAAAAGCTGCAAAAACAGAAAAAGAGAATAAATTAGTAGATTTAGTCATTGAAAATGCAACAATGGATATTCCAGAAGTGATGATTGAAGATCAGGCTGAACAGATGTATCAGGAATTTGCTCAGAATATCAGCTATCAGGGAATTTCCATCGATCAGTATTTACAGTTCTCCGGTTCTACAAAAGAACAGATGTTAGAAGAGATGAAGCCACAGGCTGAAAAGCGCATTCAGTCAAGATTAGTATTAGAAGCAATCGTAGCTGCTGAAGATATTCAGGCTACGGAAGAAGATATTGAAAAAGAACTTGCTAACATGGCTGAGATGTATCAGATGGAAGTAGAAAAGATCAAACAGATCTTTGGAGATGCTCAGAAAGAACAGATGAAAGATGATATCGCTGTTCAAAAAGCAGTTGATTTCCTTGTTGCAGAATCAAAATAGTAATAAATGTGCGATAGCATTGCATATATCCAGTAAAGAAAGGGAAGATCTTCCCTTTCTTTACGCTATTTATTGATAATATCATTTTAATGGAGATTTTTAGAAAGACAGGAGGAATTTTGATGAGTTTTGTACCTTATGTCATTGAACAAACAGGTAGGGGTGAACGCTCTTATGATATTTATTCAAGACTTTTAAAAGACAGAATCATCTTTTTAGGTGAAGAGGTAACAGATGTATCCGCAGGTTTGATCGTATCTCAGTTATTATTTTTAGAGTCTGAAGATCCGGATAAAGATATTAATCTGTATATTAACAGTCCGGGCGGCTCCGTTGTAGCCGGCATGGCGATTTATGATACCATGCAGTATATCAAATGCGACGTTTCTACGATCTGCATGGGAATGGCTGCCAGCATGGGAGCATTTCTATTAGCCGGTGGTGCAAAAGGAAAGCGCTATGCGCTGCCAAATGCGGAAATTATGATTCATCAGCCTTCCGGTGGAGCGCAGGGACAGGCAACGGATATTGAGATCGTATCAAACCATATTATTCAGACGAAGAAAAAGTTGAATACGATTTTAAGTGAAAATACAGGTCAGCCATATGAGAAAATTGCTGCAGATACAGAGCGTGATAATTATATGACGGCAGAAGAAGCAGCTGCATATGGATTGATCGATTGTGTAATTAGTAAGAGGTAGATAATATATGGCAGGTAGAATGGATGATAGAAAGCAGTTTCGATGCTCTTTCTGCAATAAGACTCAGGACCAGGTGCGTAAGCTGATCGCAGGTCCGAAAGCAAAGAATGTGTATATTTGCGATGAATGTATCGAAATCTGCAGTGAGATCATTGCAGATGAATTCGTACCATATGATAATCAGGATGGAATTAACCTATTAAAACCAAAAGAGATCAAGGAATTTCTCGATCAGTATGTAATTGGACAGGATGAAGCCAAAAAGGTTCTGGCAGTTTCTGTTTACAACCATTATAAGAGAATTCTCGCAAATGAGAATTCGGATGTGGAATTACAAAAAAGTAATATCTTAATGCTCGGTCCGACCGGGTCCGGTAAGACATTGCTCGCGCAGACGCTCGCGAAGATTCTGAATGTGCCATTTGCGATTGCAGATGCAACAGCACTGACAGAAGCGGGATATGTCGGCGAAGATGTAGAGAATATTTTATTGAAGATCATTCAGGCGGCAGATTATGATATTGAACGCGCTGAATGCGGAATTATCTATATTGATGAGATTGATAAGATTACAAGAAAATCAGAAAATACATCGATCACGAGAGATGTTTCCGGTGAAGGTGTCCAACAGGCATTGTTAAAGATTATTGAGGGCACGGTTGCATCCGTACCTCCGCAGGGAGGCAGAAAGCATCCGCATCAGGAATTTATTCAGATCGATACGACGAATATTCTCTTTATTTGCGGCGGAGCCTTCGATGGATTGGAAAAGATCATTGATTCCAGAACCGGTAAAAAGTCCTTAGGATTTAATGCAGTCATTGAACAGCAAAGTAAAAAGGATTTAGATGCGCTGCTTAAAAAGGTATTGCCGCAGGATTTGGTGAAGTTTGGTCTGATTCCTGAATTTGTAGGTCGTGTGCCGGTTGTTGTATCCTTAGATAAATTGGATGAAGAAGCACTGGTCAGCATATTGACGCAGCCAAAGAATTCGATTGTAAAGCAATATTGCAAGCTGTTTGAATTAGACGGTGTTACATTGGAGTTTGAAGATGACGCTTTACGTGCAATCGCCCATAAAGCGATAGAGCGAAGCACAGGTGCCAGAGGGCTCCGTGCGATCATGGAATCGGTCATCATGGATCTGATGTATCAGGTACCGTCGGATGATTATATCGAACGCTGTATCATTACCAAGGATGCAGTTGAGAATGGAGCAGAACCGATCATGATTCGTTCTGATGAAAAAAAGCCGGTTAAATCATTAACTGCAAAGAGAAACACAAAGAAGAACAGTGGCGAAATTGCCTAAGATTAAACTGCTTCCATAAGATTATTTTATGGGAGCAGTTTTCATATATTTTTAGGAGAAACATATGATAAGAGTATTACCGATGATTGCACTGCGTGGAAAGATGATTTACCCAGGTACAACGGTTCATTTTGACGTGTCCAGGGAAAAATCAGCCGCAGCAGTTCAGGAAGCAATGCAAAATGATCAGATGATCTTTCTGTGTAATCAGATCGATCCGAATATAGAAGCACCTCAGGCGGAAGATTTATATGCGGTAGGGCTGGTGGCAAGGATCAAACAGATCGTAAAGATGCCGCATAATATTATCCGTGTATTTGTGGAGGGGATAGAGCGCGCATCTCTCAAAGAAATATGTGAGACAGATCCTTCTTTTCGGGTGGAGACGGAAACTCTGGAAACGCATAGCGAATTCCAAGCCTATGAAGAAGAAGCATATTTAGAAAATTTAAAAAATGGGCTGCAGGCATATCATGCACAAAATCCTCAGTTAAATCAGGATTTTATGGCAAGAAGTTTAAATATTCAAAATCTGGAGACATTCATTGATGAGATTGCAACGCATTTGCCGTTTCAATTAGAAAAGAAGCAGGACATATTGGAGATATCCAATTTAAAAGGGAGAGCGGAACGGATGCTTGTGATCTTATCAGAGGCATGCGAGATCGCTCGCGTGCAGAAAGAAATTCAGGTGAAGGTAAAGGCTGCTGTGGATAAAAACCAGCGCGATTATATGCTCCGTGAACAGATGCAGGTCATTCGTGAAGAATTGGGGGAAACTTCAATTGAAGAAGATGCTGATGTATTTTTAAGACAGACAAAAGAATTAGATGCTTCCGAAGAAGTGAAAGATAAGCTGATCAAGGAAATCAACCGTTTTAAGAGCATGCCTGCTATGGCGGGCGACAGCGGAATGCTGCGCAATTATATAGAGACGATGCTGGAGATGCCGTGGAACAAATATCAGGAAGAAAACCGTGATATGAAAAATGCGGCTCAGATTTTAGAAGAAGATCATTATGGACTGGATAAGATCAAAGAACGCATTTTAGAATTTCTGGCGGTTCGTACTTTGACGAAAAAAGGCGAAGCACCGATCATTTGTCTGGTCGGACCTCCGGGAACAGGAAAGACATCGATCGGACGTTCCATCGCGCGGGCGTTGAATAAAAAATATGTTCGAATTTCTTTAGGAGGAGTTCGGGATGAAGCGGAAATCCGTGGACACCGAAAGACGTATATCGGAGCGATGCCAGGGCGAATTGCAGAAGCGATCAAAAAAGCACAGGTTTCGAACCCGCTGATCCTGCTTGATGAAATTGACAAAACGGGAAAAGATCAGCGCGGTGATACCGCATCCGCATTATTGGAAGTGCTGGATGGGGAACAGAATGTGAATTTCCGCGATCATTATCTGGAAGTTCCGCTTGATCTGAGCGAAGTGCTGTTCATAGCGACGGCGAATGATGCATCGATGATTCCGAAGCCTCTGTATGACCGTATGGAGATTATCGAGGTATCCAGTTATACGGAAAATGAAAAATTCCATATCGCGGACCGATATCTCGTGAAAAAGCAGTTAGAAGCAAATGGGTTGGATAAAAAGCAGGTGCGGTTCCGTAAAGAGGCGATCTTGGAGATTATCAGGCATTATACGAGGGAGGCCGGCGTTCGCTCGCTGGAGCATAAGATCGGCGACATATGCAGAAAATCAGCAAGGATCATTTTGGAGAAAGATAAGGAAAATGTAACCATTACAAAAAAACGCGTCAAAGAGATGCTTGGAACAGCTCCTTTTTCCGATGATGATAAGGATCTGGAGGCAAAATGCGGGATTGTCCGGGGACTGGCGTGGACGAGTGTCGGCGGAGATACGCTTCAGGTTGAAGTGAATACGATGCCGGGAAAAGGAAAGTTACAGCTTACCGGAAATCTTGGGGATGTTATGAAAGAATCCGCACAGATTGCAATCAGTTATGTTCGTTCTGTATCAGAACAATATCATATTGCAGAAGATTATTTTGAAAAGCACGATATTCATATTCATGTTCCGGAAGGCGCCGTACCAAAAGATGGACCATCCGCAGGTGTTACGATGACAACGGCCGTCTTATCCGCTGTTACAGGGACAAAAGTCCGTGGGGATATCGCCATGACCGGGGAAATTACACTTCGGGGACATGTTCTGGCGATCGGCGGCCTAAAAGAAAAGCTGCTCGCTGCAAAGAATGCAGGGGTAACCGAGGTATTTGTTCCGATTAAAAACAAGAAAAATGTAAAGGATATCGATCAGGAGATTACGGATGGCTTAAAGATTACCTATGTGAAGCGCATAGGGGAGATCATTGAAGCTGCCTTTGTATAGGAGGATACGACATTATGGTTATAAAAAGTATAAATTTGGAAACCGTCTGTGGATTTACGAGTAAGCTGCCGGAGAATAAGCTTCCGGAGGTTGCATTTGCGGGAAAATCGAATGTCGGAAAATCATCTCTGATCAACGGACTGATGAATCGAAAGTCCTATGCGAGAATATCCTCTCAGCCGGGAAAGACGCAGACGATCAATTTTTACAATATCAATGATGCGCTTTATTTTGTGGATCTGCCGGGATATGGATATGCGAAAGTTTCGGCTTCCGAAAAAGCGAAATGGGGAAAAATGATCGAGAAATATCTGCATACATCAAAACAGCTTGCGATCATCTTTTTATTGATCGATATCAGACATGATCCGTCTGCCAATGACTGTCAGATGTATGAGTGGATCATTTCCAATGGATATTATCCGGTTATTATTGCAACAAAACTGGATAAATTAAAACGAAGCCAGGTCCAAAAGCATATAAAGGCGATTCGCGATAAATTAGGGCTTCGCGGCAACACGCCGATCTTTCCATATTCATCGATGACCAAACAGGGAAGAGAAGAGATCTGGGAATTTATTGATGAATATGTGTTAGAAGCGGAAGAAGAATAAAATATGAGAGAGGCACGGGTTTGTGTCTCTCTCATTGCTATTTCATCATCAGTTTTTCGACCATATAGGCATAGACATCAGAACTGTCCTTGTGCCAATCATCGCAGATCTTAACTGCCTGTTCTTTTGACATCACATTTAATTTCAATTCCAGGAGAACATTGCCTTTCTCCTTAATCTTACAGACGACATAATATTCATCTTTTCTTGCAGGATAGTAATCAGCAGTGATTTCCACCTCATTGCGGAGTTTGTATTTATTTTCTTCAAAATAAGCGAGAATATCCTGCTTGATCGCATCAGAAATGCGGTCTTCGAACATATCGACAGCCTCTTTTCCAGATTGCTTCATATGATATAAGGAGGAATTACGGATACTTTCGATTTCTATCATGTCCGATTCTACCAGCTCATTGAGCGCTGTCTGTAATGTAAAATAATTGGTATATCCCTGTTCGAGAATGAATTCAGAGATTTGTGAATTTGTCAGTGGAAAATCTACTTTATCAAGCATAAATAAAATAATTAACTTATAAAGAGTATTTGCATCTTGCTGCATGGATCATCACTCCTTATTTATGGGTATTGCAGTCCCTGATAGGTGTTTCGAATTTTCATTTCATGAGCGATGGTATTGAGTACCAGTCGTTTGTTCAGACTCCAGCGCGGAGCAATTAATAAATCTTTTGGTCCATCTCCGGTAATGCGGTGAATGACAATGTCCGTGCGCAGATGTTCGAGACATTGAATCAGAAAATCCACATATTCCTCTAATTCAAATACCGGAAAGGGATGTCTGATATAGTCATTTCCCATTGCAGTATTTTTTAAAACATGGAGCATGGATAATTTTACACCGTGGATGGGCAGCGTATTCATATACCGGACGGATTCGAGCATCTGTGCTTTTGATTCTTCCGGAAGTCCAAGGATTAGGTGAACGACGATCGGAATGTGCAGTTGATGCAGATCAGAAACTGCCTTTTCAAATATATCCAGAGAATATCCGCGATGAAAATTGCGGGCAGTGTTTTCATGTATCGTCTGTAACCCGAGTTCAACAAAAACTGGTTTTGTCGCATGTAGTTCGGCTAACAGATCCAGAATTTCGCCAGGGAGACAGTCCGGACGGGTTCCAATCGAAATGGCGGCAATCTTTGGATGGTTTGCTGCGGCAAAAAACTTTTCCCTTAGACGGTCAACGGAATCATATGTGCTTGTAAATGCCTGAAAATAGGCAATAAAGCATTTGGCGTCTGATTTGTCCGCAATCAGTGCGATGCCGTCTTCAATCTGCGATGCAATGGATTGGTTCCGGGAAGAAGCAAAGTCTCCGGAACCTTCGGCGCTGCAGAATGTGCAGCCGCCGAAACCGAGAGTTCCGTCTCTGTTTGGGCAGGAACATCCGGCATCCAAAGATACTTTGTATAATTTCTGTCCAAATGTATTCTTAATATAGCTGTCAAAAGAATAAAATCGTTTTCCGTGCCAGTCGGTATGTCCCATCTTAAATATGATCCTTTACCGCTTTTGCAACCGTGTCCGCAAGGCGTGGATCAAATGGTGCCGGAAGAATATTGGTATCGCTTAATTCCTCTTCTGGAATCAGAGAAGCGATCGCAATTGCGGCAGCCAACTTCATATCTTCCGTGATCGCAGTCGCGCGTCCTTCTAAAGCACCTTTAAAAATTCCCGGGAATACTTCGACATTATTGACCTGATTTGGGAAGTCAGAACGTCCGGTTCCGACAACTCTTGCTCCGGCTTCGCGTGCGAGATCAGGCATGATCTCCGGAACTGGATTGGCCATCGCAAAGAGGATCGCATCGTCCGCCATGGAAGCGACCATCTCCTGAGATACGATTCCCGGTGCAGAAACACCGACAAAAATATCAGCACCGACTAATGCGTCAGCGAGTGTGCCCTTTGCATTTCTTAAATTTGTCATTTCGGCCATCTCTTTCTGAGCCCAGTTCAAACCTTCGGTATCTTTACCGACGATGCCGTTGATATCGCACATTGTCACATCCTTGAAACCGTAACGGAGCAGAAGTTTACCGATTGCCATTCCGGCAGAGCCGCAGCCGTTGATCACGACCTTGCTCGTCTCCTTCTCTTTACCGGTCACTTTCATTGCGTTGATGACTCCAGCCAATACAACGATTGCAGTACCGTGCTGATCGTCATGGAAAACCGGGATGTCCAGTTTTTCTTTTAATTTGTTCTCGATTTCGATGCATCTTGGAGCAGAAATATCTTCCAGATTAATGCCACCGAATGCAGGTGCGATTCGTACGACCGTATCAACGATCTCATCGACATCCTGTGTATCTAAGCAGATCGGAAAAGCGTTGACATCGCCAAACTCTTTGAATAATACGCATTTTCCCTCCATAACAGGCATTGCTGCTTTGGCACCGATATTGCCAAGGCCGAGAACCGCGCTTCCATCGGAAACAACAGCAATCGTATTGGACTTGATCGTATAGGTATAAGCTGCTTCGGGATCTTTTGCAATTACTTTACATGGTTCTGCAACCCCAGGTGTATAGGCCAGTGCCAGATCTTCCTTTGTCTTTACTTCGCATTTGGAAGTTGTTGTAATCTTGCCATTCCATTCTTCATGAAGCTTTAACGCTTTCTCACTATTCGTCATATGGAAATCCTCCTATCCATTTCTATCAATTTCAATCTTTCATTATGATACCATTTCAAATGTTTTTGTGCAAGATAATCAAAAAATCCCTTGCATATATGATAAAATTTTCTTATGATAATGGTAGAACCACACAAAAAGGAGAAAATTATGTTAGACAGCAAGGGATTACTTTTGTTTGATTATGATGGCACATTAGTAGATGGAAGCATCGGTATCCACGAGATCAGTGAAACGACGATCGAAGCACTTCAGACTGCTCGTAAGAGAGGGTATCTTACCATTTTGGCATCTGGAAGAAGTATTTCGATGGTAGAGCCGGTCAAGTATTTATTTGATGGATTTATTACGACGAACGGAGCATATGCACGGATCAAAGGGACAGAATATGAGAACCGGACCGTTGATACGGATGTATTGCGCCGATTCAATTCCTTTCTCGAAGGAAAAGATGATCTGATCTATGCAGATTATGAGACACAGGATTTTTCTTATTGTTCCAAAGTCGGTTCAGCGATCTATGAGAGGATTATGGAGTATTTTGGGCTGGATCGTTCGAAGTTTGGACAGTGGGAGGACCAGTACGATATCGGTTTTAATAAAATGACGGTGATGTATGAGGATCCGGAAGTCTATGCGGAATTAGAAGCCCTGTTTTGTGAGGAACTGGAGATGATCCATCATCCGACCGAAGATTATGCAGAGATTATGCCAAAGGGATGTACGAAGGGATCGGCATTGGAGGCAATCCTGCAGAAGTCCGGCTATCCGAGAGAGAATGTATACGCATTTGGTGACAGCGAGAATGACTATACGATGCTAAAAGCAGCAGGGCATGCGACGATCATGGGAAAGCACAGCGAGATCGTAGAAGAAGTGGCGGATTTTGTGACAAAGAATGTGGAAGAAGAAGGAATTGCATATGCATTGAAGCATTGGGGAATTATATCATAGAAGATTCATTTTCTATCATCGATGATTGATTTCTGCTCGGTAAAACTGCAATTTTTCTTCTATAAATAATTGACAAGTATTCCCGAAATAAGGTATAGTTATTTCTAACGGCGATGACGAAGAGAAGTAGCATAGAAGCTCGCTTCCAGTGAGCGGGAGACAGTGGAAACCCCGTAAGAATGAGACTATGTGAATAACACTTCCTAGCTGCAATCTGAACGGAGATTTTCCTATAATTATATAGAAGACTTTTAGTAGGTGCGCCGGAAGCCTCACGTGAGCAGGCAGGGTTTTATAGCCGATAAGAGACTGCTAGGCAGTAAATCAGGTGGTACCGCGGACATGGCTGTTCGTCCTGACGAAGTGAAACGTTATGGATGGATGGTCTTTCTTTTGCTTACAGAATATTATAAGAAGAAAGCCATTCCATCAAAATACAAATCAGCAGTAAAAGGAGAAACTTCATGAACACACCAAATATTTATCGTAACAGATTATTAAACGAAATCAGTGAAAGCGATATCGGAACAACTTGCAAAGTCGCAGGATGGGTAGAGAATATCCGCGACCACGGCGGCGTTTCCTTTATCGATTTGAGAGATATGTATGGCGTATTGCAGATCGTTATGCGTAACACGGATTTATTAAAGGGGATCACAAGAGAAGACTGTGTATCGATTGAAGGTATCGTAGAAAAGCGCGACGAGGAAACCTATAATCCGAAGATTCCGACCGGAACAATCGAACTGGAAGCAGCATCCATCGAAGTGCTCGGTAAAGTGTATAAACAGCTTCCATTTGAGATCGTAACTTCGAAAGAAGTCCGTGAAGATGTGCGTTTAAAATATCGCTATTTAGATCTCCGTAATACAAAAGTAAAAGACAACATTTTATTCCGTTCTCAGGTTATCAGTTTTTTAAGACAGAAGATGACAGAGATGGGATTTTTAGAAATTCAGACTCCGATCCTCTGTGCCTCTTCACCGGAAGGTGCCAGAGATTATATCGTGCCTTCCCGTAAGTTTAAAGGCAAGTTTTACGCGTTGCCACAGGCACCGCAGCAGTACAAACAGCTTTTGATGGTGTCTGGAATTGATAAATATTTCCAGATCGCACCTTGTTTCCGTGATGAGGATGCACGTGCGGATCGTTCACCGGGAGAATTTTATCAGTTAGACTTTGAGATGAGTTTTGCAACGCAGGAAGATGTATTCCGTGCCGGAGAAGAAGTGTTAACAGCGACATTTGAAAAATTTGCACCGGAAGGTGCAGCAGTGACACCTGCTCCATATCCAGTCATCAGCTATGCAGATGCAATGTTAAAATATGGAACCGATAAACCGGATTTGCGCAATCCTCTTGAAATTGTCGATGTGACGGATTTCTTCCAGAGATGTACATTTGAACCATTCCACGGCACAACGGTTCGTGCGATCAATGTTCATCAGCAGATGTCAAAGAAATTCCATAAAAAATTTGAATCATTCGCAAGACATATCGGCATGGGTGGACTTGGTTATCTTCAGGTTCAGGATGATATGACTTACAAAGGACCGATTGACAAATTTATTCCGGATGATATGAAGCAGGAAATTGCGGATATCGCTGGTTTACAGGCAGGAGATACGATCTTCTTCATCTCTGACAAAGAAAAACAGGCAAACTTATTTGCCGGTCAGATTCGTACAGAACTGGCAAATCGTTTGGATTTATTAGAGAAGAACGCATTCCGTTTCTGCTTTATCAATGATTTTCCAATGTATGAATACGATGAGAAAGAAAAGAAGATCATCTTCACACACAACCCATTCTCTATGCCACAAGGCGGTTTAGAAGCATTGAATACGAAAGATCCAGAAGAGATTCTGGCTTACCAGTACGATATCGTATGTAACGGTGTTGAATTATCTTCAGGAGCGGTTCGTAACCATAACTTAGACATTATGGTAAAAGCATTTGAAATTGCCGGATATACAGAAGATGACTTAAAAGAAAAATTCGGTGCATTATACAATGCATTCCAGTACGGTGCTCCACCACACGCAGGTATGGCACCTGGTGTTGACCGTATGATCATGCTTTTACGCGATGAAGAAAATATCCGTGAAGTCATTCCATTCCCAATGAATGGTAATGCGCAGGATCTGATGTGCGGCGCTCCTGGCGAGGTTTCCGAATTACAGCTTCGTGAAGCGCATATTAAGGTGAGAAAATAAATTGTTTGCGGAAACGTATAAAGGGCAGATAGCTAACAAATTTAGCTATCTGCTTCTTTGTTTGGTTTTATTTATTTTTCGATTTTATTATCCAACGCTTTATGATTGTTTCATAATCTGACTATTTCTGATAAATCATTATTTAACTGAATAAAATTTCTATAGTTGTGTCCATAATTATTATAAGTGTTAAAGTACATTAATTTGTACATAAACAAGGAGGAAAATAAATGAAAGAACAACTAATCAGAGAAATAAGAACGCAGATGAGCCAATTTCTTTCGGAAACTCAAATGGATAAATTACATGAAGTCCTATTAGATTGTTTTTCAAATATTATAATTGAAATAACAGATGAGGAACAATATCGGAAAAATAATAATGATTATTTGAGAATGTATATTGCAGCAAAAGAAATTGAAGGTTGTTCGGAGAAAACTATTCATTATTATCGTTCGACAATTCATAAATTACTTGTGTCGATGGATAAAGATATAAAGAAAATTACAACAGAAGATTTGCGCTTATATTTAGCTATGCATCAAAAAGAGCACAATGCAAGTAAAGTGACAATGGATAATATACGCCGCATTTTATCAGGATTTTTTTCATGGCTAGAGGATGAGGATTATATTATAAAAAGTCCGGCAAGACGAATTCATAAAGTGAAAACAGAACAAATAATCAAAGATACATTTTCAGACGAAAATTTGGAAGTATTACGAAATGCCTGTCCCGCTCTACGTGACTTAGTGTTAATTGAGTTTCTTTCTTCCACTGGAGTTCGTGTAGGGGAACTGGTAAAATTAAATCGGCAGAATATTAATTTTCAGGAGAGATCTTGTATTGTTTTTGGTAAAGGAAGTAAAGAACGGGAAGTATATTTTGATGCGAGAACAAAATTACATTTGCAAGAATATTTAGATTCTAGAACGGATAATAATGAAGCGTTATTCGTTTCGATTCGTTCGCCGTATGAACGTTTGTCAATCAGTGGCGTAGAAAAAAGGCTGAAAAAACTTGGATCACTCACTCATGTTGATCATGTCTATCCGCATAAGTTTCGAAGAACTCTGGCGACTATGGCCATTGACAAGGGGATGCCGATTGAACAGGTGCAGATGCTTCTTGGACATGTCCGAATTGACACGACAATGCATTATGCTATGGTAAATCAGAATAATGTAAAAAATTCTCATAGAAAATATATTGGTTGAGGATATGTCCTGTCGTATGGATACAGGTGTCCATACGGCAGGCAGGAAAAATGTTTATATAATAACCATGGATTGAAACAAGATATAGTTTAAGATTTCATTGGCTGTTCCTACATCTTTCTCTAATAATATAATAAATCTGTAAAATGATAATTTATAGTACTAATTTCAAGAAATAACTTTGTCAGAATGATTATTTCGATATTTTTATGTTGAACTATACAATTGGTAAGAGGGACTTGATGATAGAGTTAGCCTTTTATGATTTTAATGAAATGAAAGAATTATATAATTGTTCTTGATTTGATATTTATTTTGTTTTATACACTGTTTTGTAGAGGTTATTTATAGATTTAAAAGGAAGAAGATTATATGAAAAGATATAGAGCAAAAAAGGAATATGTATTGCGGGAGATTGCAGACACGTCTGTATTAGTTGCGGTTGGTGCCGGCGTTGCAGACTTTAGTGGGGTGATTATATTAAATGATTCTGCGAAGGCATTATGGGTTTGTTTACAGGAAGGTTCAGATGCTGCTAGTCTATGTGATGCACTTCAAGAAAAATTTCATATTTCAAAAGAACAGGCTGAAAAAGATGTAGAGGATACATTAAAACTTCTTACAGCGAGAAGGATGATAGAAGAATATGAATAAAAAACAGCGTATTCCATTAAATGGTACATTTGAATTGACCGGTCGTTGTAACTTGGGATGCAAGATGTGCTTGATTCGAGTAAACCAAAAGAAGATGCACGAATTAAAACTTCGGGAGCGTACAGCCAGTGAGTGGATTCATATGGCAGAGCAGGCTAAGGATGCAGGAACTCTTGGATTATTATTAACTGGTGGCGAGATAATGCTTCGAACAGATTTCTGTAAAATATATGAAGCGATTGCCCAGATGGGATTTTTATTAACTATTTATACGAATGCAACCATGGTAACAGATGAAATCATGGAATTATTAAGGAGATATCCACCTCATAAAATAGGTGTAACTATGTACGGAGCATCTAATGCTACGTATCAAAGATTGTGTGGCTGTTGTGATGGATATGATCGATTTGTAGATGGTGTAAGCAGGTTAACAGAATTAGATTCTCTTTTTGAAATAAGAACAACAATTGTGAAAGATAATTTAGAAGATTTGTCCGCTATGCGTGATTTTGTAAAACAGAAGTTTGGTCAGGAAGAAATACTTCATGTAAGTCGGATGGTTGTAAATAAAATTCGCAATGGAATTTCTTGTCCACAAAAAGTCAGATTAACTCCAGATGAAAATATTAAATTGATTTATCCATGGTTACTTGATTTTCAACAAAAGATAAAGAATGGAGAAATAGAGAAACCACAAAATGAAATACGAAAGCTTGATTTTCATAATCATAATGTATTTTGCGAAGGAAAATATTTATTTGAGAATTGTGGTGCTGGAATAAATGAATATGCAATTAGTTGGAGTGGTCGTATGTATGCCTGTGAATTGTTAGATCAAGGATTCACAGAGCCATTTAAAGATGGTTTTAAGGAAGCATGGGCAAAACTTCCAGAGAAATATCCAAACAGTCATATAGTTGATGAATGTAGATTTTGCAAATATGCCAAAATATGTGATTCATGTCCGGCAAATCGTTTGGCAGAGACAGGAGATTGGTTTGGAATACCTGAATATGCATGTAAAGAAGCAAGTCAAATCTATCAAATCCTATCAGATATTAAC
>JAUNOI010000006.1:0-1048 GCA_030531165.1 Lachnospiraceae bacterium | reverse complement strand
CATAGGATAAGATATAATAATAAAAATGATTAATTAAGGAGGAATTATTATGAAAACAGTGAAATATGAAAGTCCTAAGTTTGATTTTCAGGAATTAAAATTGATGGAACGAGTGGCAGATCAATGTTGGGGATTCCATTATGGATGGTATGATGTTGACGGTGATGGACAAGTTGATAGTGGAGAAATAATCAATTTAGCGTCAATGGGCTCTTGTAATAGCGTAGAAGAAGGTTTAGTTAAATATATTAATGAAAATTTTGGTCAAAATATTACTAATAATGATGTGAAGACGAATTCTCATTCTACAATTGTAAAACCAAGAAATAGCTAATTTATGGAAAATAATTGGTTTAATCGCATAATCAAGAATCTATATATTGGTGATTTTGTAATTGCTTGTTCTAGAAATGGGAATGGACCTAAAGCGGAAATTCCTTATTCTGGAATGGCATTTTACTTACCAAAGGATGAGATATGCGATTTTAAGTTTCAGATTAATAAAGTAGAAGATGATAATAGCGGGATACTAATATTTGGTTCTGAGAGCTTTGCAACTCCTACATTATTATTTCGTCGAGAACATGGTTATTATGATTGGATTACTAAAAAGAAAGATGGAACACCAAGGATTTCTTTTCGAATTTCGTCAGATTGGAGTGAGTTTGTACTTTATGAGGATAATACAAAGACACTTGGAGAAAGAGCCTTTTATGAGTTTGGCTCTTTGTTTGCTTATGCTGTATTAAATCATAGTTCATGCGTACTTCATGGGGTTGTAATGGAATATGAAGGGAAAGGAATTCTTGTGACAGCTCCTTCAGGTACAGGAAAAACCACTCATACCCGTATGTGGAGAGATTATAAAAATGCATTGATTATAAATGGAGACCGATGTTTATGTCGAAAGATAGATGGTATATGGTATGCATATGGTATGCCATGGGCTGGATCATCGGGAGAATATATTAATCGTAAGGTTCCGATTTCTTGTATTGTCAACTTAAAAAGAGGCAATGAAAATTATGTAAAACCAATGTCTATATTT
>JAUNOI010000048.1 GCA_030531165.1 Lachnospiraceae bacterium | reverse complement strand
GTATTATCAAAAAGTCGAATACCGGCGCCTAGAAGTGTTGGAATTACAGTGAGATAATAACAGTCAATTAAGTCCTCCTTTACTAACTGCTGAGCAAGATTAGCTCCACCGCATATCCAGATATCTTTTCCGTTTTCTTCTTTTAAACTTTTTATTAGATCAGCAGGATTTGTATTTGTAAACCGAATTTTCTCAGAAGAGGCATGTTTGTTATGTGTAATCACATACGTTATAAAGTCTCTATATACCCACTCGTTCGGAGAAAGTTCAGTAACAATTTGATGATAAGTATTCCACCCCATTAAAATCGTATCGATGTTTTTTATAAATTCGGAATAAGTATCCATGTTCTCATCATCATTCCCTTGACCTTTCAGCCAATCGACATTCCCTTTATTGTCAGCAATATATCCGTCAAGGCTCATCGCAATAAATAAAATAGTTTTCCGCATATTTTTGTCTCCCAAGCTTCCAATTAACTATTCAGCAGTGTTATTCTTATCTTGTAATTTTTCAATTATATCCATGATACTTCTCTCCGCTAAATTCAAATCTATCATTGTTCTTTATTCTACCATATAACTATGAATTTTCCCACTCCTAATCACCATATCGCATTTTTTGCCGGATGAAATACGCTCTGAGAGTTTCATCTGTTCGCGTGCGGTGGCAAATGGAAATGCGAGCACAAGTTGAATTACCTCTCGTGGTAAGAGAAGGCGACCCGAGTCATTTCCACTTGCCTTGTGCCTTCGCGTAAAACAAAAAGCTCCGGAACCAGTAATCTCTGAATTCCGGGGCATTTGCCTCTTTCAATATTCTTGTCTCAATCTCCGTACTATTCCTGAATTGAATCCAGCGTTGCCTATCTGTTTCCAATCCGAAAAATTAGAATTTACAACTCAAGTAAAAAGAAATCACAATCCTTATAAGGATGACTGAATTTTATCGGTAAATCGTCTTCTCTCACTTCTCGAAATCCTGCTTTCTCATAAAATTTATGAGCCCTTTCCGTATTATGAGGAGTATCTAACAAAATGGTTTTATATCCATTTTCTTTTACAAAAGCTAAAAGTACCTATCAATGTTTCACCATTCTTAGCAATCCAGAAATTTCCACCCTTATTATTCATCAACAATATTCAACAAATCAGGCTAATCATCTACTGAAACTATTGGTCTTGCCATCAAAGAAGCTCGTATAAAACAGGGTTTAACCCGTGAGCACGTGGGAGCAATGATTGAGATTGACCCACATTATTTAACAAATATTGAAAACAAAGGTTAATAAAATTACGAATAATATCAGTAATACTACTGGCATTATTATACTTGGACAGAATATGTTTTTTACTTTTTCTTAAAACGATTCATCTACACATACACTTCCTTATTGCTAAAATTTAATCGTTACATTTAGTGCAATGTTTGTATTTCCTGCTGTCTGAATTGCTCTGTCTATTTCTGTCAAAGGAAATTCATGTGTAATTATCTTTTCTATATCCCACTTGCCGCTTTTCATAATATTCATTACATCTGTAACATCTTCTGGCATATATCCACCAGAGCCAATAATACTTTTTTGTGAATAGGTCAGGTGTAACAAGTCAATGTCACGAATTGCTTTGTTAACAGCTACGGAAACAAAACGACTTTCAATTTTGCCTTGTTCCATAAAGAAATCAAGAATTTCTTTTGCCCCGCTAGCATCAATAAATCCATCTATATCCGCAACAAGTCCTCTTAATGAATGTGCTGTACCAAAATAATCGATTGCTTTTCTTGTAAAATCACACATAGATGTATTGCATATTTCAAACCCTAATTCTTTTGCAATATTCAGACGAAAATCAGATATATCACAAATCATCACTTTTTTAGCACCAAAGTATTTTAAAGTGATTGCACTTGCAATTCCAATTGTGCCACAACCAAAGACCACAAATTTTTCGTCTCTTTTTGGCTGACCTCTGCGAGCCGCACGACACCCCACTGTAAATGGCTCGATTAAACAAGCCATTTTATCAGAAATGGAATCGTCAACCTCATATAAAGAGTGATTTCTTTTCGCATTGGGGATTTTGATATATTCCGAAAATCCTCCGATTGTACCTGCTCGACTAGTATCGCCTGTTGCGAAAAGAGGATATGGATAGACACGTTCCCCAACGGAAAATTCAGTTACTTTATCACCAACTGCAACTATACGTGATACTGTTTCATGGCCAAATTCCTTGCCAATCGTAATTCGGTGTCCTGTGTTTCCCCCGTATTTATAGACTGCAACATCTGTACCACAAATACTAGAATAAATATTCTTAATCAATACATCATAATCACCTAATTGGGAGATTGGTAATTCTTGAATCTTTATATTTTCTTTACCTAAATAAATTGCCGATTTCATAGTTATCATGCTCCTATAAACCATGAGAATACATATCCAATAAATGGAATAACTAATTTCCAGCTTCTTGCAATTAACATTATAAATGAATATAATAATGAATACAATCATCAATATTCCGAAATGTGTTGGAATAATAAAAAGGAGTAATTCTTATGAATGTAAAGAATAATCAACGTTTTCATGATACAGAAGTTCGTATGGAAGCCGCCATGCTAGATATTATGAAAGATACCGATTTTGAGAAAATTACAGTTAAAAAAATATGTGAAAAGGCAAAGGTCAACCGTTCTACTTTTTATGCCCATTTTATAGATATTTATGATATGCTTGATAAAATGGAAGTGGAACTTAGAAGCGAAATGTTAAACAGTTATTCACCCAGTAAGAAGCAGGAATATCAAATGTTTTCCGAGGAATCTTTTATCCTTTTTCTAAAGCATATCAAGAAACATAAATATTTTTATCGCATCAATCTACAAACCAGAAAAAAGTTTCCACTAGAACAGGGATATGAACAATTATGGGCTATAATAGAACCTCTCTGCAAAAAAGCTGGAATTACTTCAAACGAAGAAATTATGTACTATTTTGTTTATTTTCAAGCTGGCTTCACAATGATATTAAAACGATGGGTAGATACGGACTGTAAGGAAGATGAAGTCCAGCTAGCAGAAATTATTAAAAATTGCATACCTACAGTATTATCAACGTGAAAATTTTAGAAAGGCTTGCAATCGTAAAAAGATTAAAGCAAGCTTTTCATTTTACTATTTTTTTCTATATCTTTTTTGCCGTTTTTGGGAATTATAAAGAAAAAGCATCCGACTTTAATCGAATGCCCATCTTATACAAATCAATCGCTCTCAAAGATCAATATTTAATTGACGCTAGTTAAAACACGGATCAAACTCAAATTCTCCGTATTTGTTGCGAACGCGTTTCTATTTTGTTTTATTTCGGTATTTTGCAGTTTCGATTCAGAATCTGCTTTGCAAAATCATACAATTCCTGACTAACTTCTTCATGTAATTTGACATCACTTAAAATATCTGTATGTTTCATCAATTCTTCTTTCACAAAACTTTCCATTGTATATTTTGCAGCCGGACAGCTGCTGCATTGTCCAGTCAATTTTACATAAGCAATTCTGTTTTTTATATCTATCAGTTGAATATCCCCACCATGTTCTTTCATTTGTGGGCGAATATAATTTTCCAAAATATTTTCTATTTCTATACAATCTTTTTTCATCATATTCCTTTCTTTTGGAGGTAAGCCGCAGTCCAAACTTTGGACCACGGCATCATTATATGGCAAGTTTTCTCACATTGATATATATATATATAATTTAATTATAATTGCAATGGAAGCGCTGCTCATACACCTGTATCAATCCCTTCCTAAAATCCGGGTGAGCAATTTGAATCAACGCCTTTGCTCTGTCTCTTAATGATTTCCCCTGAAGATGGGCGATTCCATATTCTGTTACAATATAATCTACATCTGTTCTGGAAGTTGTAACTGCAGCACCTTCATCTAGGATTGGAACAATTTTTGAAATTTTCCCTTGTGCAGCCGTGGAACCAATCGCAATAATTGAACGCCCACCTTTACTCAATTTAGCACCCCGTACAAAATCCACCTGTCCACCAATGCCACTGATCTGTTGATATCCGACACTTTCAGAAGCTACTTGTCCCGTCAAATCAACTTGAATGCAAGAATTAATGGATACCAAGTTATTATTTTGTCCAATAACATAAGGGTCATTCACATAATCTACCGGATACATTACTACTGCCTGATTATCATCTGCATAATCATAAAGATCTTTTGTTCCCATTAGGAATGTTGCCACAGTTTTTCCCGGATGCAAATTCTTTTTAGCATTGGTAATAACTCCGCTTTCTATCAATTTTACAACACCATCGGAAACCATTTCTGAATGAATTCCAAGATCTTTTTTATCTTTTAGGAATAAAAGAACTGCATCTGGTATAGCTCCAATTCCTAACTGTAATGTATCACCATCTTTAATTAATTTTGCACAATTTTCTCCAATTGCACGTTCCACTTTTCCAATTCTCGGTAATCCTAATTCAATAATCGGATGATCTGCTTCCACAAAACTATCAATTTCTGACACATGAAGTACCGTATCTCCATGAGTTCTTGGCATCTCTTTATTTACCTGTGCGATAACCCTTTTTGCTTTTTGTGCCGCTGGAAGTGTATAGTCAACAGAAACTCCGCAACTGACATAACCATGTTTGTCTGGAGGGGTTACCTGAATGACTGCAACATCTAATGGAAGAATTTCATCAAATAAATTCGGTACTTCATGAAAACAACAAGGAGTAAAATCGCCTCGTCCCTCTTGTACTGCATCCCTCGTAAAAGGCCCAAGAAACAGAGCATTCAATCTGAAATGACCTTCCATTTCTGGATCGGTAAATTTTGCATTGCCCATAGGCACTAATTGAACAATCTCTACATTTTCATAATTATCTTTATGTTCGCATAAAGCATCTGTGATTACCACCGGGATACCCACCGCGTGCGCTAAGGCAACGCGGTCTCCGGAATGGATGAGCTTAATGGCTTCTTCTGCACTCATCGTTCGATCCTCATACAATTTTTGCCATTCCATTCTTTTCACCCCATCTATTAATCATTGATTTTGGCAATTTTCTTTGCCAGCTCTTTTTTCTTCGAGAGATTACCCTGACGTGCAATCATAATTCTTTGTGCCTGTGGACTTCCGGCTCCATGTAATGATTCCGTACGATAGCCGACCGCTGCTGTTCCAAGACAAAGATTTTCAATTAAACGAAGAACACGAAGTCTGTTTTCTACACTGACTCCCTTGGCTGCTTTCAAATATTTTTCTACATAAGGCCCGGTTACTTCACCTTTCAAATCTGCCTCAGAAGGAGCTGTTACCACAATTCCACCTGCAATATCTTCTGCCAAACGTGCAATTTCATAAGGGAAACGTGTTACATTTTGTTTACATACATTTGCAAGAAGTAAATTGATTATATAATTTCCTGATGCTGTTGGTGTTCCCTCTGCTGAACATGCAATTCCACAGCAGTATAATGTCTCATTCAAATGTATCATTTCGATTAATTTATCTTTAATATGAGATGCTTTACTGCATCCATTATAATCTGCAGCCAGTGCAGATGCTCCGATCAATACATCTCCTACACCTACTTTACATCCACCATAACTCTGTCTGTGATATCCCGCAAAGCGCTCTACCAGCATTCCGGCGAATTCTACTTCTCCATTCAAGAAGATTCTATCATTTGGTACAAACACATCATCAAAAACAACTAAAGCTTCCACTCCGCCAAATTCGCTGTTTCCAACATCCAGTTCTGTATTTTCCAATTTCCTTGTATCACAGGACTGTCTTCCAATGATCATAATAATACCTTCTGCATCCATTGGAACTGCAAAGGATACTGCATAGTCCTTGTCCTCCGGTCCCATAGAAATCGTAGGCATTACAATCATTTCCTGGGAGTTAATGGCACCTGTCTGATGTGCTTTTGCTCCTCTGACAACAATTCCATCCGCACGTCTTTCTACTACACGAAGATACATATCCGGGTCTTCCTGTGCATGAGGTGCTAATCCACGATCTCCTTTTGGATCTGTCATCGCTCCATCTACTGTAAAATCATTTTTCTGACAGTATTTTGCAAATTCAATAAAATTTTTATGATAATTAGTTCCATATTTCTCATCTATTTCGTAAGTTGTGCTATACACGGAATTAAATGCATCCATTCCTACACATCTCTGGAAGCATGCTGCTGTCTGCTGACCAAGCATTCTCTGCATTTTTACTTTATTTCTTAAATCTTCTGTACTTTGATGAATATGTAAAAAACGGTTTATTTTTTCACCAGTTAAGCTGGAAGTTACTGTCATCAGATCTTCAAATTCCGGATTTTGTGCCAGATCATATGTTGCCTTTACAGAATTTAAAGACGGTCTTAAAATCGGATCATCTACAGGATTTTCTATCTTTTTTCCAAACATATATACCTGTAGATTCATTTTCCGCATGCTTTCTACATATTCCTCTCCAGTCATCATTGCCATTGTTCTTTCTCCTTTCACAGTTCTTACTATTTACAATCATTTTCAAATCCGTATGGATTATCGTATTCCGGTCCCATAAACCAAATGTGGTTTTTCACTTTCATGTATTCCAATAAGCCTTCTACACCATCTTCACGTCCAAGACCACTATTTCTGTTTCCACCAAACGGGGTTTCTATATTCGATTTTGTGGAACAATTCATCCAAATGGTTCCTGCATCTAATTTTTCTGCTGTCCAATACATTTTACGGATATTTTCTGTGAAAATTGCAGCACCTAAACCAAATCTTGTTGCATTGGCAAGTTCAATTGCTTCTTCCAGCGTACTATAGCGTGTAACAGAAAGAACAGGACCAAAGACTTCTTCCTGGAAAATCTCCATGTCACGAGTTACATTTTCCATAACTGTTGGTGGATAATAAGATCCTTTATCATATTCTCCTCCTGTTAAACGAGAACCACCACAGCGGATCGTTGCACCTTCCGCAACTGCACGGTCTACAAATCCCTGCACGGTCTGTAAATGATCTTCACTAATCAATGAACCCATCTGTGTATCTTCTTTTAGGCAGTTTCCAATTCTGATCTTTCCTAAACGTTCTACCATTTTATCCATGAATTCATCATAAATTTCATCTGCAAGGAGTAATCTGGATGTTGATACACATACTTCTCCCTGATTCATACAGAATCCAAGAATCGCAGAATTAATTGCACCATTCATATCACAATCAGGCTCTACGATAATCGGACTTTTTCCTCCAAGCTCCAGAGAAAGTGGTTTGATTCTTCCTGCCTGTGCAGAAGCTTCCATTAAACGTCTTCCAACTGGTTCACTTCCTGTTAATGCAACCATAGACACTTTATCAGAAGCTAATAATTCTTCTCCTACAACTCCACCAGAACCAGAAACGATATTATAAACACCAGCCGGAACCCCTGCTTCTTCAAATACCTCTGCAAGCATCTGACTTGTAACAGGTGTTAAAGTTGCAGCTTTACAAACAACCGTATTTCCTGCTGCCAATGCTGCTCCAATCGATCTTGTTAATAAATGTAATGGGAAATTCCATGGAGCAATACTTCCTACAACACCATATGGTTCATAAGACGTATAGTTAAATTGCTGATGTCCAGGTACTGTAATCACTTTTCCGGTTAAAGATTTCACAGAATCTGCATGGAAACGGAAAGCACGAATTGCCAAAGGAATGTCGATCGTTCTTGTCTCGCTGATTGGTTTTCCTGTATCCATTGCTTCATATTTTGCAAATTCTTCTAATCGACTTTCCAAAATATCCGCAACTTTTAATAAATAAGCTGCTCTTTCATCCGCATCCAACCCAGACCAACAGCCTGACTGAAAAGCATCATACGCTGCATCAATGGCTTTTTGTGTATCTGCTGCACTTCCGTATGCCATTTCAGCGATTGGTTCTCCCGTACATGGATTATAAGACATAAATGTTTTCTGTCCTTCTGCATCTATCCACTGATTATTCATAAATAATTTAAATTTTTTCATCCTGATTTCCTCCTATTTTCTTCTTACATTTCAACCAAAAGTTTAAAATAATCTCCAGGAATCTGAGAAAATGCAAACGCTTCTTCTACATCATCCAACTGATATACTTTACTGAGCATTGTTCGGAATTCATCATTTAATTCACCACTCTTAAGTAATTCCACTGCTCCAACAAAATTATATTGTGCGTGAATACGGACACCTTTTATGGTCAATTCCTTGGCAAATACCGCAGATAAATCCACTGGATATGGTTCTGAGGTCATCCCTATGATCATAACAGTACCTGTAATTTTGGCTTTTTCCACTGCTGTTGCAACACCAGGTCTGCTTCCAGAAACTTCAAAACAAACATCAAAACCTTTTCCTTCTGTTAAGTTTGTAATTTGATCTTCAAATCCCTCATCGATTGGATTCACTGTTATAAAGCCCATTTCTTCGGCAACTTTTCTTCGGTAATCGCTAATTTCAGAAATAACAACCTGCTTTGCACCAGCATGTCTTGCTACCATAGCGATCAACATCCCAATCGGACCGCCTCCAATGATCAGCGCCGTCTCTCCAACCTTTAATCCACTTCGCCGAACATCATGGACTGCAACCGCAATTGGTTCTGTCAAAGCTGCCAATTGTAAATCCATATCTTTTGGAATTTTATACATTTTTCGGGTTGCTACTTTTACATATTCAGCAAATCCGCCATCTGTATGCGCTCCCATGAATTTTAAATCTGCACAAACATTATCACGGCCTTTTGCACATGGTTCACAGTTTCCACAGGAGAAAAACGGTTGAGCCACAACATAGTCTCCAATTTCATATCTTTCACTTCCGGCGCCTTTAATCTTTACTAATTCCCCAACAAATTCATGCCCTGGAATCACAGGAAACTGTGCTGTTGGATGTTCTCCCCTTAACACATGAATATCACTTCCGCAAATGCCACAATATTTTACTTTAATCAGCGCTTCTCCTTCATTTAAAACTGGTTTCTCGACTTCTCTCAAATGTATGCTGTTCTTTTCTTCAATGACTGCCGCTTTCATCTTTAATTCTCCTTTCTTGCAATTGCTTTTTTTACTGCTTCTGCAATATCCTCTGCTGTCATTTTCATCTCTTTCTTTAAATAGTCTAAATCTCCAACTTCACCAAAACGGTCTCTTGCACCGATTCGTTCTAGTGGACAACTAATATTCTCCGCCAAAACTTCTGCAACCGCAGATCCTAAACCGTTGATAATATTATGATTTTCCGCAGTAACAATAGCTCCTGTTGTCTTTGCTGCCTCAATAATCGCCTCTTCATCAACCGGTTTTAACGTGAACATATTTACAACTGCTGCATGGATTCCTTCTTTTTCCAGAAGTTCTGCTGCTTTTATAGCCTCGGCAACACAGATACCGGTTGCAATAATTGTTGCATCCTTTCCTTTACGAACTTTAGCTGCTTTTCCAATTTCAAAAGTAGAACCATCCTTATAAATTTTATCCGCAACCTTTCTGGATAATCTGATATAGAAAACACCGTATGTATCTTTTGCTTTTCTTAAAACATCAGCTAACATAACGGAATCTGTAGGTTCCACAATTGTAATCTCTGGAATACATCTCATCATCCCCATATCTTCTAATGGCATATGAGTTCCTCCATTTAAGGTAGCAGTAATTCCCGGATCAGAACCAATCATTTTTACATTTAATTTTGCATATGCCGCTGAAACAAAAACCTGATCCATCACACGTCTTGTTGCAAATGGTCCAAATGTATGAGTAAATGGAATTAATCCTGTAGCAGACATTCCAGCAGCAACTCCGATCATATTGGCTTCCTGAATACCACAGTTAATAGCACGATCCGGATTTTCCTTCCAATAATTTGCCATTCCAATACTATTCATCAAATCACAATCAAGGTAAATCACTCTTTCATCTTCCTTAGCCATTTCTTTCAGTACTTCTGCAAAAACAGCTCGCATTTCATGCGCTTCCGGCATGATCTTTTCTTCAACCTGATACATCATTTAAACCTCCTCTTCCATATTTTTTATTTTCTGATCCAATGTGTTGATCGCATTCTGATAGTCTTCTTCTGTAAATTTCATATGATGATTATAAAGAACCTTTTCTGCAAACGAACAATCTTTTCCTTTGATTGTATTTAATACGATCATATGCGGATGCCCTTTGACTTTTTTGGCCTTCTCAATTGCATCTTTGATCGCTTCTACATCATGTCCATCGCATTCTTGTGCATCCCATCCAAAATCCTCAAACTTTTTACGGACATCACCAAGGTCACAAATATCAGATACATATCCGTCTAACTGTTTTTTGTTATAATCAATAAAAGCTATAACATGATCTAATTTTTGTTGTGCAGCAAACAAAGCGCCTTCCCAAATCTGTCCTTCATCTGACTCTCCATCTCCTAATACAAGATATGTATAATTATCTTTTCCATTGTAGCGGCTTCCCCATGCAGCCCCTAACGCTGTCGACATACCCTGTCCAAGAGAACCAGTGCTCATATCAATTCCTGGAGTGCGATTCATATCACAATGACTTGGTAATCGTGTTCCTCCCTGGTTTACAGTATCTAATTCATCGATGTCAAAATATCCTTTTAAAGCAAGAGCTCCATATACCGCCGGACCACAATGTCCCTTTGAAACTACCAACCAGTCACGATCTTCCCATTTTGGATTTTGGGGATCTATTTTCATTACATCCCCATATAAAACAGCCATCAAATCTGCCATTGACATGGAACCTCCAACATGCCCTGCTCCAACTTTTCGAATTGCTCTTAACGCTGCTTTGCGAATCTGTGCTGCAAATATATTAAGTTCTTTTTGATTCATCGTTTTACCTCCTATCTTTTTAATAACAAGATTTATAAATTTCAATGATTTCTTCTCTTGTTAAATATACATAATTATTTTTTAATAAACGCTGCTGTCCTTCGATTACACTGTCCGTAAATGTAATTAACTCTTCTTCTTTTACTCCATATTCTTTTAAATCTTTTCTTTTTAAGATTACTTCCATTAACTCATAAAGACTTTCCAATGCATTTTCTTGCGGAACTCCCAGTATATCGGCAAGAATTTTTTCCAGACTGTTAATCTTTCCAATTGGTTGTTTTTCTTTATATTTCTTCAATACTGCTGCAAACATTAACTGATTCGCTTCTCCGTGAGGAATATGATAAGTTCCACCTAATGGATAACTTAATGCATGTACAGCAGCACAACCAGCATATCCAAATGCAATACCAGCAAGATTTGATGCAATCAGAAAATCATTGGCTTTGTCTGTCCATGCATCTGCACCATGTTCTCTTACATATTGGAATCCATTTACAATTAATCGCATTGCTTTTTCTGAATAGGCTTCACTATGAGCAATTGCCTTTGGCGATACAAAAGATTCAACTGCATGGATAAGTGCATCAATAGAACTTGTTGCGAAAAATTTATATGGCAATGTATGTACCATTTCAGGAATTAATACTGCAGTATCTGCATACATACTATTTAATGCAAGACCTTTCTTTGTCTCCATATTTTTTAGTTCACAGATCGTAACATTCGTAACTTCGCTTCCCGTTCCACAAGTTGTCGGAATGACAATCAATCCTCTTGCTTTTTCCGGAACTACACGTCCCATAAAAATATCTTCCGTGCTCCAATCTCCAACAAATGTAAGAACTTTAGCAATATCGATAACCGTTCCACCTCCAACTGCGATGATTCTTTTTATATTCTTTGGAATATCCTTTCGAATGGCATCAATCATCTCATCACTTGGTTCACCGTTTCCATACTTTTCCTGAAAGATAACCTGGCAGTTTATATCACAAGGTCTTATGAAAGGCTCGTAAATAAATTCGTTTGTCAAGATCAGATCCTGTTCATTTAACTCTGTCTCTTCTGTAAATTCCTTAAATGTATCTGCACTTTTAATGATTGTTGATAATGAAAAATTAAACATTTATTTCCCTCCTGTGCTCTTTTTTGTTGATTATATATTTAAATTGTCGACATGTCAATATAATTGTATTCAATTTTATATTTTTATATATTATTAACAAAATTTGTCCTTTATTTTTGTTATATATTTTTATTTCTTATATTTGCATTTTATAAAATCACTTGGTATACTTTTAATATCAATTTAGAAAAGGAGAAAATTTATGGCCAAATCTAATAAAATGTTAAGCCAGACAGCTTACCAATATATACTTGATTTAATTATGACAAAGCAATTACTTCCAAAAGATAAAGTGGCGGAATCATCTGTAGCAAAACAATTTCAGATTAGTCGTACACCAGTCAGAGATGCAATGCAACAATTAGCAAATGAAGGTCTTTTAGAAATCTTTCCAAACCGTTATGTACAGGTCAAGGAGTATTCCATGGATGATATTATCGAAATCGGTGTTCTACGTCTTGCACTTGATACACTTTCAGTAAAGCTTGCCTCTTTATTCGGCAGCCGTGTGGATTTTATGAAACTTGATGATATTGCTACACAATGTGAAAAAGCTTCTCTTGAAGGAGATGACCAGCAAAAAAGAGAACTGGACTGCAAATTTCATATGACGTTAGCAGAAATCACAGGCAATGAACTTCTCATAAAATTCCAGAAAGAATTATATTTAAGAATCCAATACATCATGTTATGCTATCCGAATACCATTGAACGGGAAACAGAGCATTTAAGACAACATCATAAAATTGCCCAGGCGCTAATCAACAATAATCTCGATCTGGCTCTTGAACTGATCGTTGATCATTTATCTTCTTTCTATAATTTAAGTTCTAAATACCCAGAAGACTTTTTTCGGTCTACCAGCAGAGAATAAAAGGTAGGTGATTGATCACCTACCTTTCATCTTTATAACTGCACCGGTTGCCCACTATATGTTTCAATTCCACCAGTAACTGTAATGATTGCACCATTTGTAGATGAAGACTCATCTGAAGCTAAGAAATACATGGTTTTCGCAACTTCTAAAGGAGTGCATATTCTTCCCAGTGGATTTGCGTTACAAAATTCATCAATTGTTTCCTGAGGATTTTGCATAAACATTGGCGTACCACATGCAGATGGACTTACTGCATTTGTGCGAATTCCATCTTTGCCATAATCCAATGCCATGGAACGAGTTAAGTTTACAACAGCACCTTTTGCTGCATTATAAGAAGCCATATTATAATCACCATACATACCTGATATAGAAGCAGTGTTAACGATTGTTCCACCGCCATTTTCAAGCATATGAGGAATCAAATATTTTCCAGTTAATAAAATAGATTTTACATCTACTGCAAACACTTTATCCCATACATCTTCATCCATTTCATGAAGCTTTCCTTTTGCAAAAATTCCAGCATTATTAATCAGAGAATCAACTTTTCCAAACGTTTCAATTGCAAAATCAGCCATTGCTTTTACATCTTTTGCAACTGTTAAATTACATTTACAGAAATACGCTTTTGCACCATTCGCTGCTGCATTTACTTCATCTAAAGCACCTTCGATTTCATTCATGTCCACCATCAGTACATCTACTCCACGGCTAACAAATAATTTAGATGCTTCAAATCCCATTCCGCTCATAGCGCCAGTAATAATTACATTTTTCATCTCTATCTCCTGTCATTATTCATATTTTTATTTTTTCTACTTGTTTCTTATTCTTTTTTGTATTAAGATGAAGCATGAAGTTGACATTTTCAGTCAATTGACGACACTTCAGTTCAAAGGAGGATTTATGATTCAATCTATATTAAAAGCAAATTCTGTTCTGAACTATATCGCTCGGCATCAGAATCGTGCTAAATTAGCAAATATCAGCAAGGAGCTTGGCATAAACAGAAGTACACTTCATGGTATTCTCCAAAGTTTAGTATATTGCAACTTACTAATACAAGATCCAGATACCTCTTATTATTCCCTAGGTCCAAAAATCTATGAACTAGGCAAAATTTATGAGAAAGACTTTTCTTTAGTAAAAGTTGCAAAACCTTTTATGAAGCACTTAAATGAAGCTTTTCAAGAAAGCGTTCATCTTGCCATAGAATCCAACCAAAAAGTCCTGTATATAGAATGCATACAATCAACTCATTCTGTCAGAACCAACTCATCAATTGGAGGCACAGATCCCCTATATGCCACCTCTGCAGGAAAAATCATTCTCTCCTATGCAGATGGTAATTACGTAGATGACTATTTGAGGCATTGCTCATTTAAACCTCTAACACCTAACACAATTACTCAAATTGATGATTTGACCAGACAATTTGATATCATTCGTACACAGGGCTATGCAGTTGACAACGAAGAAGTCGAAATTGGTCTACGCTGTATCTCAGTTCCCATACTCGGTGCAGATGAATCATTATACGGTGTGATCAGTGTATCTGGTCCAACCAACCGCATGGATCAAAAGCTTAATGAGGTCATTCATGAAACTGTCACAACCTGTCATGCACTCTCCTGCTCATTAGGATGCTGATAACACTATGGTATTGAAGGAAGGTACTGGATTTCGTACCTTCTTTCAACCAATCATCCTTTATTCACATACTTCCGCCTGATGTGTCTCCACAGATTTTAAACCTGCGCATACCATTGCAAAACTCTTAAAGTTATCCTCTAACGTCGTTTCTGGTACAGTATCATTTTCTATGCAATCGAGCATCATATTAAATCCATATGCCATTTCCTGATATTTCATTTCTGGTTTTTGCAAAAGAACTCCCTCTTCTGCTCCCGATTCCATGACTACAGCTTCATCCTTTGTAAATTCATAGAAATATACATCATCATTGGCATCTAAAGTAAGCGCACCTTTCGATCCGGTAATTGTAAAGTTACCATCCCATGAACTTTCATTTCCTCTGGCAGCCCATGTTCCGTTATAAGTAACTTTAATACCATTTTCCATTTCCATAATAGCATCCGTTCCAGGTCTGCCTTCAAAAATAGACCAGGATGGATGGTACGATCTTGCATAAATCGTTTCACAGTTTGCCCCTGTAAAGAAGCGGATCAAATCAAAATGGTGAATACATACATCCTGAAGCAATGGCTGTTCTAAACCTGCACGATATCCCTGCAAATCTTCCTGTTTTCGAAATTCAACCAATACAGTTTCAACATCGCCTATCATTCCACTGGCAATCGCATTTTTAATCGCCTGATTATGTGGTCGCCAACGATAATTCTGAGATGCCATAAACTTCTGTCCCGGATGTTTTGCCTTAATCTCTAATAATTTCTTTGCCTCTTCAATATCCATTGCTAATGGTTTTTCTGTGATGACATGCATGCCTTTCTCCATTGCAAGCTTATCCGCTTCAAAATGTAATCTTCCAGGAATTACCACAATTGCAAGTTCTGCACCAGAGTTTTCAATGGCATCTTTAAAATCGGTATACAACATATCATCTGATAAATTGTATTTTTCTTTCATCTCTTCTAGTTCATTTGGAGCACCTGCAACGCCAACTAATTCTGCTCTGTCTGTTGTATGAATTAGCTCCATCCAGTTCTTTCCCCAAAATCCAAGACCTAATAATACTATTTTTCTTTTCATTTTTACGCTTCCCTTTCCACACTATTTTTCTAAAAATTCACGTAAAACAGAAACAATAAATGCATGATCATCTTCCTGAGCCAGCCCAGAACAAGTAACTGTTCCGATGACTCCTACATTTTTTACAGTAATTGGGAAAGAACCTCCTGCCATTACAAATTGCATCTTATCTAATCCCCAGAAATCCATAAAATCATGCTCTGTATCTAATTCTGCTGTTAATGTCATTTCATAAGAACTCTTAAAACATTCATAAACAGTATTCTCTTTTCTGGCAATAAAGTGATCGTTCGTTGGAGCTGATCCTTTAAATGCATAGTAAAATCTTCTCTGTTTATTGGCAGTAATGCTTAAACTTACTGGAAGTTCCTGCTCTTTTGCTCTTTTTACAAGTAAACATCCAAGTTCCCATGCTGTATCATTCGTAAATTCATCAAATACAAGTTCTTTTTGCTGATCCTGCATAATCTGAATCTCTTTTTGCATTTCTTCTACTGTCATTTTATCCCTCCATATTATTCCAGATTTCCTGATAAATTTCGATTCGTTCACCTGCCGGTCCATGAAGGAAGATAATGTCTAAATCCCTTGGAGGGGTCCCAAATGCTTTTACATATTCGTCTTCCTCTGTTTCAAAGTGAATTCCCTTTTCCTTCAAAACCTGTACAAAAGCTTTTGTATCACTACAATTTAATGCAAAATGATTCAAAGTGTTTAAAGCCTCTACCTGAACATTACGATTCTCTTTTTTTAACTGTAATAATTCAATTTGGCAATCATCTTTTTTGATTACAGTAATATCAAACTCCCCGCCTTCTCCGGCATCTACATGAAAAACCTCTTCGAATCCAAAAATATCTTTATAAAAATCTTCACTTGCTTTCAAATCCTCTGTAAAAATTCCAATATGATTTAAACCAAAACAATATTTTTGCATTTTTCCTCTTTTTATTCCTCACAGTCTGCATAGAATTCTGCTTCACTCTTCGCAAAGACTTTCTTTAGCATCATCATCATTGCTACAGATGCAATAATTGCAATTGCTACATATACCCATGTCATTGTTGTTGCACCACCTACGAAACCAAGTGGAGAACATAATACATAAATTACTGCAACAATAGATACTAAAAATGCACTGAATTCATAACGATATTTCCAAGGTACCATTTTTACTACATGCTGATTCTTTAATTCGTAAACATCTTCTTTTGGTCTTACAACACCCATGACCAGCATAAATACAACAGCAATTAAGAAGTTGATACCGATTCTGTGCAGATAATTCATATTTGGATATAAGAAGAAACTTAATAAATAACCAATAATGTGAATGAATGCACCTGCTTTTGCAGCAAAGGCAGGAACTTTCTTATTCAAATATCCAACACCTAACATGATCAGGATTGGTACATTTGTAAATCCGTTAATCATCTGTAAATAAGTAAAGATACCAGATGGTGTATAATAAAGGATCGGAGCAATAATTGCGGCAATAATTGCAATTACAACACCACATTTTTTACCTACAGCTACTAATTCTTTGTCATCCATTCCACCCTTTTTTCTAGGTGCAATGACATTGACTGCGATCAAAGTTGTCTGGCTATTTAACAGCCCACTGAATGTACTAAGTACAGCACCGAACATTGCTGCTGCAAAAATTCCAAGTAAAGGTTTTGGTAATACAAGATTTACTAAAGTTGGGTAAACTAAGTCACGAGAACCTGCAATCTGGATTCCATCTCTTGCAAATACCTGATATGCGATCAATCCAGGAACCATTAATAATAATGGATCTAATACTTTTAAGAAACCAGCCCATAACAAACCTTTCTGTCCATGTTTTAAGTTTTTTGCAGAAACAGCTCTCTGTAAAATTGCCTGATCCATGCCCCAGAAATACATACATAATAAAAATACATATTTGTTGCCCATGGATTGATATCCGTTGGGGAACCGATCGCATTCATCTTTTCTGTATGATGTGTTAACACCTGTGTAACACCGCTGGCAAAGTTTCCATTACCAAGATAAACAAATCCAAAAATGACAACTAATGCACCGCCAATTAAAAGTAATGCACCATTAATAATATCGGCAGTTGCTACCATTTTTAATCCACCATATAACGCATATATACA
>JAUNOI010000120.1 GCA_030531165.1 Lachnospiraceae bacterium | reverse complement strand
AGCACATGCATTAGGTATCCCTCTTGTTGGTATTTGTGATACAAACTGTGATCCAGAGGAATTAGATTATGTTATCCCAGGTAACGACGATGCGATCAGAGCGGTTAAATTAATCGTATCTAAGATGGCAGACGCTGTTATCGAAGCAAATCAGGGTGTTGATGAAGCATCAGTTGAAGAAGAAGCAACTGAAGACGCTGAATAATTATAATTTACGGAGGATTATATACCATGGCTAAAATTAGTGCAAAACAGGTAAAAGAATTACGTGAAATGACTGGCGCAGGCATGATGGACTGCAAAAAAGCTCTTACACAGACAGACGGCGATATGGACGCAGCTGTTGAATATTTAAGAGAAAACGGTTTAGCAAAAGCAGCTAAAAAAGCAAGCCGTATTGCAGCAGAAGGTATTGTTAAGACTGTTGTTTCTGAAGATGGTAAAAAGGCAGCGATTGTAGAAGTTAACTCTGAAACAGACTTCGTAGCAAAGAATGCTGAATTCCAGGCATATGTAGCAGAAGTTGCAGACCAGGCGTTAACAACATCTGCAGCAGATATCGATGCATTTTTAGCAGAACCTTCTCAGGCTGAAGAAGGAAAAACAGTAAAAGAAGCTTTAGATGGCAAAATTGCTATTATTGGTGAAAATCTTAAAATCAGAAGATTTGCTCAGGCCGAAAGAGCAGATGGTTTCGTAGCTTCTTACATTCATGCAGGCGGTAAAATCGGTGTATTAGTTACTGTTGAATCAGATGTTGTAAATGATGACATCAAAGAGATGGCTAAAAACATCGCAATGCAGGTTGCAGCTTTAAATCCAAAATACACTGACCGTAGCGAAGTATCTGCTGATTACATTGCTCATGAAGAAGAAGTATTAAAAGCTCAGATTGAAAATGATCCAAAAGAAGCAGCAAAACCAGAAAAAGTAAAAGCTGGTATGATCAAAGGCCGTATTAACAAACAGCTGAAAGAAGTTTGCTTAATGGATCAGGTTTATGTAAAAGCTGAAGATGGCAAACAGGCTGTTAACAAGTACGTAGCACAGGTTGCAAAAGCAGCAGGTGCAAAAGTTGCAATCAAAGGCTTTGTTCGTTACGAATGTGGTGAAGGAATCGAAAAGAAACAGGAAGACTTTGCTGCTGAAGTAGCTGCACAGATGAAATAAGTAAAAAATTGGAAATTATTTTTCAAGAGGATGAGGGTATTGCTCATTCATCAAATTAGATGATTGAGCGATGCCCTCATTCTATTTATGTAAAAATCAGAATGAATCTTGTAAGGAATCGAGCAATCGAATTGTACTGTGGCCAGGTGATTTCTGTTTGGAAAGCAGCCACATAAAGTTGATATTCGTTTACAGCCGGTTTCGGTTTTCCTCGATGAATAAATGGATAGTCAATCAGGGCGAAATAGTGTAAAATATAATTATATATCGTTTTTATATGTATTGATAATAAAGATTCGATATTTGGAGTAGATTTATGTATTTTGGATTTAATGGCGGATATTGTTTTTTAGTAAGGTTTGCAAGAAGATAAAAAAGTGATAGATCAATAAAAAAGAACTGCAGCGTTAAAAATGCAATAGTCGTTCTATCCAAAAGAAAAGGGGGATACCATGGCAACATATGTATTAAGTGATATTCATGGTTTGCATGACAAATTTATGAATATGCTTGAAAAAATTGATTTTACTGAATTTGATACGATGTACATTCTCGGCGATGTGATCGACCGGGGACCTGATGGAATAAAATCGTATCAGTATATTATGAATCATAAGAATATTCATGTTCTAAAGGGAAACCACGAAGCATTTTTTTTAAGTGCATTTTCAAAAAGAATGGAATCTATCCATTCGGATGAAAGTGATCTGAATGAAATCCTTTTTCAGAACAGCTTATGGATTGATTTTAACGGAGGTTTTCCGACTTTTCAGGCATTTATTAAGTTGGATACCAAGGAGCAAAAAAGGATATATGATTATATCAAGCAGGAAAAAGAGTACGAATTGATTGAAGTTAATCATCATCAATATCTGCTGATTCATGCTGGACTGAATCTCACGGATGATTTGTCTTTACAGGAGATATTGAAAAGAGATATCAGTAGAGGAGATCACCTTTGGATCAGAGAAGATTTTTTATGTTCAAAAAAACGGATTGAGAATAAAACGATTATCTTTGGACATACACCGACGCCGATGTTATTGTCATATTATCTGGATCCGATATCGGTCAGTACGGAGAATGCATTAAGATGTAAATATGCCATGATTTATCATGGGGATGGAAAAATAGACATTGACTGTGGCTGCGCGGGGAATCTGAATTTAGGGTGCTTGTGTTTAGATGATTTTGAGGAGTTTTATATCTAAGAGCTTGAGAGAGGAAAAGCAAAAGGAGAATCTTTTATCTTTATTCGCAATCATGAGGAACTGCAGACATTTATGGATATGTATGGGATTATGGAGCCGTTGAAGAAAATATATTAGAGGAAAGAAAGTCTGTTTATAAGAAACAGACAGACGGCTGTGGTACGAAAGATGTCTGGTTTTATGGCATGAAGGCGAATGGATATAGTTTAAATGATAAATGTTCAGAAATAAAAGAAAACGGTATTTAACCAAAAATCAGATAGAAATCCTTTTGTATTAAGGTGCTATACTGTCGGGGCATATCGCTTCTTGTGGCACCAGACCAATCTGTATCTTGCAATCTTTAACAGTGTCATCGATGAAATATACTAGCAGTATGTTCCATCAATATGACAGGCAAAAGATAAATGAATTGAAAAGAACGTGCAAAGTAGTTTATGTCATTTGTGGCCCCAAAGGATATTTCAAGACCTTAAGAAAAATAATAGTTCCCAGAGTAAGACTGTCAGCAGAATATCAAGAACTCTTAGGCTGGAAGTTAAAACAAATTTACATAAAAGATAGCATCACCGTTATTTATTATGATGGATCAGTATACTTGAAAAACAGTATGATACCCCAAATAAATAAAGCCCTCAACTTATAAAATTGTAGATAATAAGATTCTATTTGAAACTATTTACGATCTAAACACCGAAAAAATCAGAATATGATATATATTTTTAACCAAAAAATATGGCTGTCGCGCATTGAGCGCGCAGCCTTTTTTTGTGTACAAATATGACCATAAAGTACAATACTTTATGGAAAAAACTCGCTTTTTTAGTAAATACGCGAATTATCAGATTTTATTGACTACAATTTTGACTGCAAAAAGATTGACTGCATAATTTCTGCATATGTTTTCTTTTCAAATCCAGTGATGGATGTACATATCGTTTCATTGTAGTGCTTACATCAGAATGACCAAGGATTTCGGACAAAGATTTGATATCAAAATCATGCTCTACGCATCTGGTTGCAAAAGTATGTCGAAGAGCGTGATAATTATATTGTTCCAGAGAACATTTTTTCATCAGTTTTTTATATTTCAGGTAATAATTACGGGGTTCAATATAATATGAAGAGCCAGTCACAATATAGATTTCAGGGGCTTTCCGATACTGTTCTAGCCAAGACAAAAAATAATCCGAAAGAGGAATCTTCCGAATGGAACATGCTGTTTTTGGTCGTTCAATAATAATTTTTGTCTTTT
>JAUNOI010000047.1 GCA_030531165.1 Lachnospiraceae bacterium | reverse complement strand
GCTAAAACTTCTTCCAATGACTTACGTCCTAAATTACGAACCTTCATCATATCTTCCGGAGTTTTATTCGTTAATTCTTCTACTGTATTGATTCCAGCTCTCTTTAAGCAGTTATACGAACGAACTGATAATTCTAACTCATCAATGTTCATTTCAAGTACTTTTTCTTTTTCATCGTCTTCTTTTTCGACCATAACTTCTGCTACTTTTGCATTTTCCGAAAGATCAACAAAAAGATTCAGATGTTCACAAAGTACTTTTGCTGCTAAACTAACTGCTTCATCTGGAGATAATGTACCATTTGAGAAAACATCTAAAGTTAATTTATCATAATCTGTAATCTGGCCTACACGTGTATTTTCAACCGTTAAGTTTACACGTTCAACTGGAGTGTAGATCGCATCTACTGCAATCTCATCGATAGATGCATCTTCGCGTTTTCCCTTATCAGCGCCGACATATCCACGTCCATTGGTAATGGTCAGTTCCATATCCAATCTGCTATCCATACCGCCACTTAATGTAGCAATAACTAAATCCGGATTTAAGATTTCAATATCACTATCTACGTTAATGTCCCCTGCTGTTACGACACCTTCACCAGAGAATTCAATATATGCTGTCTTTGGCTCATTCGAAGAGCTGTTATTCTTAATAGCTAACTCTTTGATGTTCATGATAATCTCAGTAACATCTTCTTTTACGCCTGGAATTGAACTAAATTCATGTAAAACCCCTTTGATCTTGACAGCGCTGACTGCTGATCCAGGTAAAGATGACAACATAATTCTTCTCAAAGAATTACCTAAAGTTGTACCATAACCTCTTTCTAATGGTTCTACAACGAAACGTCCATAACGATTATCTTCTGAAATTTCAACAATCTCAATTCTTGGTTTTTCAAATTCAAACATTCCCGGCCCTCCTTGTGGGTTCAGTGTTTTCGAGGGTTTACATGCAGAAAAGCCGGCAGAATCTAGTTCTGCCAACTGCTGCGATTAAATTATTATTTAGAATATAACTCGACGATCAGTGTTTCGTTAACTGGAACATCAATTTCTTCTCTTGTTGGTACTTCTTTTACAACACCTTTTAAGTTTTCATGGTCAGCCTCTAACCATGCAGGAACTAATCTTCCTTCTGTTACTTCCAGGATTTCTTTATATCTTGCAGAACTCTTTGCTTTTTCTTTGATTTCGATCACATCACCGACTTTAACCTGGTAAGATGGGATGTTAACGATCTTGCCATTTACTAATACATGTTTGTGATCAACGATCTGTCTGCATTCTTTTCTTGTTCTTCCCAATCCTAAACGGAAAACAACGTTATCTAATCTTAATTCTAATAATGTCATTAAGTTAGGACCTGTTAAACCACGCATTCTATCAGCTTTAGCATAGTAATTTCTGAAAGGTTTTTCTAATACGCCATAGATGAATTTTGCTTTCTGTTTTTCACGAAGCTGTAAGCCGTATTCGCTTAATTTTCTATTAGATCTATGAGGATTTCTGTTAGATTTCTTATCAATTCCTAAATATACTGGGTCTAAAGCTAAAGATCTACATCTTTTTAAGACGGGAGTTCTATCTACTGCCATTCTTCTAAACCTCCTGATTATACTCTTCTACGTTTTGGTGGACGACATCCATTATGAGGAACTGGAGTTACATCTTTGATGCTGACAACTTCCAATCCTGCAGCCTGAAGAGCTCTGATAGCAGCTTCTCTTCCTGATCCCGGACCTTTTACCATAACGTCTACTGTTTTTAAGCCATGTACCAATGCTGCTTTTGTTGCAGTTTCAGCAGCCATCTGAGCTGCATATGGTGTAGATTTTCTGGAACCTCTGAAACCTAATCCACCTGCACTTGCCCAAGAAAGAGCATTTCCTTCAGCATCAGTTAATGTAACGATTGTATTGTTAAAAGATGACTGAATGTGAGCCTGTCCATGCTGAACATTTTTCTTCACACGTTTTTTTGTCACTTTTCTAGTAACTTTCTTTGCCATTAACCTAAACCTCCTATAAGGTATCTATTATCTATGATTATTTTTTCTTGTTTGCTACTGTACGTTTTGGACCTTTACGAGTTCTAGCATTCGTTTTTGTCTTCTGACCACGAACTGGCAGACCGCTTCTATGACGTTTTCCTCTGTAACATCCAATTTCTTTTAATCGCTTGATATTCATAGCGATTTCTCTACGTAAATCACCTTCTACAACCTGTGTTTCGTTGATAACAGCACTAATTCTTTTTACTTCGTCATCTGTCAGATCACGAACACGTGTATCAAGGCTAACATTTGCTTCTGATAAAATACGTCTAGAACTTGTAAGACCGATTCCATAAATATATGTGAGTCCGATTTCTACACGTTTATCTCTTGGTAAATCAACACCTGAAATACGAGCCATGTTTTTTCCTCCAAAAAAATAAATATTAATGATTAAAAATAAGCATTAAAGCAACAATCTACGTATCCGCGTACGGTGAAATGTCATACGTATCTCATCCTTTAATAATGGTTTGTTTCATTCATTTTTATATAATATCAGCACGAACAACACCTCCCGGTGGTTCACGCTGCAGCCGCCTATGTTAAAAATAATTGAACATGAATAAACTACACTACAAAAGCAAGGATATTGCCTTTCTTCTATATAAATATATAGTTTCTATCCCTGTCTCTGTTTGTGTTTTGGGTTTTCGCAAATAATTCTAACTGAGCCTTTTCTTCTGATTACTTTGCATTTTTCACAGATTGGTTTTACTGATGCTCTTACCTTCATTCCACTCTCTCCTTTCCCAAAAACGTTCGGATTCAATTATAGCACGTAAACTCGCGCATAGCAAGCACTTTTTTGCTTTTTCTATTTATCTCTCCAAATAATTCTTCCTTTTGATAAATCGTATGGAGATAATGCCAATGTTACTTTATCACCCGGTAAAATTTTGATATAATTCATTCTCAATTTTCCGCTGATATGAGCTAATACGATATGTCCGCCTTCGATTTCAACCTTGAACATCGCATTCGGAAGTTTTTCTAATACTACGCCTTCAATTTCGATTGCTTCTGATTTTGCCATCTATAATCCTCCTTAAGACTGAAAGAAACGAAGCCGGCATCTACCATTATAGATGCCTCTGCAACGCTTCACATATATCATCGTCTGTAATCTTACAATTATTACTTAATTTATGTTTCATTTTACGGTCTATGCTGCATTCAACCTGAATATGTATCTTTTTCTTTTTTTTCGGAGATGCTGTTCTTTTGGTATCTCCATTGACAAGATACACATACTCCCGATCAACGCGGCTGATTATATAACGTTTGCCTTTGTCGTGTCCAGCCTTTGATGTTGCATAATAACCAATTTTATAATCCATCTTTTCTCCTTATTTTTCTAAGAAATCAGATTTCATATTTACATTATTGTCAGTATTTTCATTGTATATACTGTTTTAAGCCTCTAAAACTTTGATAATATTATCAAATACTACGTTGATATCAACCGTTCCATCCATTTCAACAAGACTTCCTGATTTTGCATAATAGTCAATTAATGGCTGTGTCTGTTCATGGTATACATCCAGACGTTTCTGGACTGTCTCCGGTTTATCGTCATCACGTAAAATTAATTTTTCACCACATGCATCACAGATTCCTTCTGTCTTTGTAGGATTGTATACAATATGGTATGTTGCCCCACATCCGACGCAGGCTCTTCTGCCTGACATACGTGTAATAATATTTTCATCCGGAACTTCTATGTCTAATGCGTAGTCGATTTTTTCCTCTCCTAAAGCAGCATCCAACGCTTCTGCCTGAGGAATCGTACGTGGGAAACCATCTAAGATATATCCCTTTGCACAGTCATCTTTCTGTACGCGGTCTACTACGAGATCTACTACTAATTCATCCGGTACTAAAAGTCCCTGATCCATATAATTTTTTGCCTTTTTACCGAGTTCTGTTCCATTTTTAATATTCGCCCTGAAAATATCGCCGGTAGAAATATGAGGAATACCATATTTTTCAGCGATCATTTTTGCCTGTGTTCCTTTTCCGGCACCAGGAGCACCCAACATAATTATTTTCATCCTTATTTCCTCCTACCTTCATAAATGCACAATAAGCTGCAGGATAACCTACAGCTTAAGTTTATGCATTAATCATTTAAAAATCCTGTATATTTACGTACAAGGACTTGAGATTCAATTTGCTTTTTCGTTTCAAGGATAACACCAACAACAATGATCAGTGATGTTCCTCCAAATGAAACGTTTGCGCTGAATACTCCATTAAAGAAGAATGGAATAACAGCAACAATTACTAAACCAGCTGCACCAATGAAAATAATGTAATTAAGCAGATGATTTAAATATTCCTGAGTAGGCTTTCCTGGTCGGATACCTGGAATAAATCCCCCCTGCTTCTTCATGTTATTTGCCACTTCAATCGGATTAAATGTGATCGATGTATAAAAGTAAGCAAATACGATTACTAAGAAAATATACACCAAAAGTCCCGCTGATCTTAACGGATGATCTACATTAAACCATGAAGATGAACTTAAACTAACTAAAATCTTTCCAAGAACTCCATTATTCTGATAATTGAATAATTGCTGAATGATCAATGGAAATTGTAAGATTGATGATGCAAAAATAATTGGGATAACACCTGCTGTGTTAACTTTTAAAGGAATATGACTGGTCTGTCCACCAACCATTTTTCTTCCCTGAATCTTTTTTGAATATTGAATCGGAATATGTCTTTCAGCGTCGCTCAAAATAATAACGAATACTGTTGTAAAAAGAACAACTCCTGCAATAATAACTCCTGCAATTAATGCTGGTCCGATCTGCTTACCTTTCATGAACTGTTCATAAAGAGTATAGAAATCGTTTGGCATTCTTGAAACAATATTGACCAACAGAATAATGGATATTCCATTTCCAATACCGTTTTCTGTGATTCGTTCCCCTAACCACATTACCAATACTGCCCCACATGTTAAACAAGTAACCATCGTAATGATCGTCAATGGTGTATAATCACTGCCCAGCGTTCCATTCTTTGCAAATGCATAAGCCATACTTCCGCTTTCGATCAACGATAACACTACCGTCATATAACGAGTGATCTTGCTCATTTTCTTACGTCCATCTTCACCGTCACGATGCATCTCTTCTAATGCCGGAATTGCAATCGTTAACAGCTGCATAATAATGGACGCTGTAATATATGGAGTAACGTTCAATGCAAATATAGACATTGAGAGGAAAGAACCACCGGTAAAAGAGTTCATCAGACTAAAAGAATCTCCCAGAGCATCCTGTAGATAAGCACTTATCTGGGCACTGTCAATGCCCGGAATCGGACACTGACAACCCAGTCTGACTACTGCTACTACGAATACAGTAAATAAAAACTTTTTACGGAATTCTTTTGTCTTCAGAGCTTTTACTAGTGTTGGCATACTAGATCACCTCAGCTTTTCCGCCTAATGCTTCAATTTTTTCCTTTGCAGATGCACTGAATGCATTTGCCTGAACTGTAAGCTTTTTGGTTAATTCTCCATTTCCAAGAATTTTAACTCCATCTTTTGGATTAGAAACAATACCTGTTTCGATCAATGTTTCTACAGAAACAACTGCTCCATCTTCGAATCTTTCTAATGCAGATAAATTAATTCCAACGATTGTTTTAGAATTTCTGCATGTAAATCCACGTTTTGGAATACGTCTATATAAAGGCATCTGTCCACCTTCAAAACCTGGTCTTGTACCACCGCCTGAACGTGCCTTCTGTCCTTTGTGTCCTTTACCAGCTGTTTTACCGTTTCCGGATCCATGTCCACGGCCTCTTCTGAATTCATTGCTGTGTTTCGATCCTTCTGCTGGACGTAAATTTGATAAATCCATCATAGCACCTCCTTGTTTCATCTTAGATTTCTTCTACTTTTACTAAGTGTCTAACTTTCTGAATCATCCCTCTAACAGCAGCGTTATCAGGCATTTCAACTGTTTTATTCACTTTTTTCAATCCTAAAGCTTCTACTGTCTTTTTGTGCTTTGGAATTGCTCCGATCGGAGATTTTACTAAAGTAATTTTTAATTTTTCTGCCATGATCACTACCTCCTATCCTAATAGCTCTTCTACAGTTTTACCGCGAAGTCTAGCTACTTCTTCCGGAGTTTTTAAGTTAGATAAACCTTCGATTGTAGCAAGTACTACGTTCTGTTTATTATTTGATCCTAAACATTTTGAACGAATATTTTTGTATCCTGCAAGTTCAAGAACTGCACGAGAAGGACCACCTGCGATGATACCAGTACCTTCTGGAGATGTCTTTAATAATACAGCGGCACTTCCGAATTTTCCTGTATAATCATGTGGAATACTTCCATTTTCGTCCATAGGAACGTTAACTAAATGTTTGATTGCATCTTCTTTTCCTTTGCGAATTGCTTCAGGAATTTCAGCTGCTTTACCTAAACCTGCACCAACGTGTCCGTTTTTATCTCCAACAACTACTAAAGCTGCGAATCTCATATTACGTCCACCTTTTACTACTTTGGTAACACGTTTGATAGATACAACTGTTTCTTCCAGCTCTAAGTGGCTGGCATCAATGATTGTACGCTTCATGTCTGTTTCCTCCTATTAAAATTCTAATCCAGCTTCTCTAGCTGCTTCTGCTAACGCCTGAATTTTACCCTGATATACGAAACCGCCTCTATCGAAAACAACTGTTGTAATACCGGCAGCTACAGCTTTTTCACCGATTACTTTTCCTAAGTAAGCGGCTGCAGCAACATCGTTCGTCTTTTCTAATTCAGCTTTTACATCCTTCTGTAATGTAGACGCTGAAACCAATGTATTGCCAACTGTGTCATCAATAATCTGAGCGTACATATGATTGTTACTTCTAAATACAGCTAAACGTGGTCTTTCAGCTGTTCCGCTAAAACGGTTACGAATTCTTAAATGCTTTTTAGCACGAACTTTGCTTCTTGATACTTTCTTAACCATTGCATTTCACTCCTTTAACTATTATTTACCAGTCTTACCAACTTTTCTTCTGATTACTTCATAATCATACTTAATACCTTTACCTTTGTAAGGCTCTGGTCTTCTTAAGTCTCTGATTTCTGCAGCATACTGGCCAACTTTTTCTTTATCAATACCTTTAACGATGATCTTGTTCTGTCCTTCCATAACAGTTTCAATGCCATCTGGATCAGACATAACTACAGGATGTGAAAAACCAAGGTTGAAAGTGATTTCTTTTCCTTTTTTTGCAGCTCTGTAACCAACACCGTTGATTTCAAGAACTTTCTGATATCCTTCCGTAACACCTGTTACCATGTTTGCGATCAATGTTCTTGTTAAACCATGTAATGATTTCATTTTCTTTAAATCATTTGGTCTGGAAACAACAATTTCATTGTCTTTTAATTCAATTTTCATTTCTACAGGTAAACATTTTTCTAATGTACCTTTTGGACCTTTTACAGTCACTTTATTTCCTTCTGCAATTACTACTTCCACACCTGCTGGAATAGCAATTGGTAAACGACCTATACGAGACATAGGTTATACCTCCTTAAATTGTCGGAAAGAGATGTGTACTCTTTCTGTTTTCAGAATTGTTCATTATCTATACTGCGGCTCCTTCTGACTTCCTTTAGCAGAATCAGAAGAAGTCAGTTAAATACTTTTAAAACCTTCTTGGTTGCGCTCGACTTCGTTAAGTGTTCACAGCCTACCAAACAAATGCTAATACTTCACCGCCTACGTTTAATTTGCGGGCTTCTTTGTCTGTAATAACACCTTTGTTTGTTGAGATAATTGCAATACCAAGTCCGCCTAATACTTTAGGAAGATCTTCAGCGCTTGCATATACACGAAGTCCTGGTTTAGAGATTCTCTTAAGACCTGTGATAATTTTCTCATTTTTATCAACACCATATTTTAATGTGATAACGATTGTATTAAAACCATTTTCTTCAACGATTTCATATCCTTTGATAAATCCTTCTTTAACAAGGATATCAGCGATAGCTAATTTCATTTTAGAAGATGGAACTGAAACTGTATCATGTTTTGCAGTATTTGCATTACGGATTCTTGTAAGCATATCTGCGATTGGATCGCTCATTGTCATTGTAAATTGCCTCCCTTCCTGATTTACCAGCTTGCTTTTTTCACGCCTGGAATTTGTCCTTTATATGCTAATTCACGGAAGCAAATTCTACAGATTCCGTATTTTCTCAAGTAAGCATGTGGACGACCACAAATTCTACAACGGCTATATTCTCTGGTGGAGAATTTTTGTTTCTTCTGCTGTTTGATTTTCATTGCTTTTCTTGCCATGATAGATCCTCCTAACTACTTTTTATATGGCATACCGAATAAAGTTAATAATTCGCGAGCTTCTTCATCTGTATGAGCTGTTGTAACAAAGATGATATCCATACCTCTCACTTTATCCACTTTATCGTACTCGATTTCTGGGAAAATTAACTGTTCCTTAATTCCTAATGCGTAGTTACCTCTGCCATCGAATGCGTTAGGATTAACACCTCTAAAGTCACGTACACGTGGAAGTGCTAAGTTGATCAGACGATCAGCGAATTCATACATTCTTTCGCCTCTTAATGTTACTTTACATCCGATTGACTGACCTTCACGCAATTTGAAGTTTGCAACTGATTTCTTTGCTTTTGTAATAACTGCTTTCTGACCAGAAATTGTTTCAAGATCTTTCACAGCAGCATCTAATACTTTTGCATTTTCTTTTGCTTCACCAACACCCATGTTGATGACGATCTTATCTAATTTTGGTACCTGCATAATGTTCTTATAACCGAACTTTTTATTCATAGCAGGAACGATTTCGTTCGTATATTTTTCTTTTAATCTACTCACCTTAAGCGGCCTCCTCTCTAATATTAATCAATAACTTCGCCTGTTGATTTTGCGATACGTACTTTTTTACCATCCTCGAATTTGTATCCGATTTTCGTTTTCTGTCCTTTGTGTACGTACATAATATTAGAAATATCAATTGGTGCTTCCTGGCTTACAATACCGCCCTGCTGATTTGCCATTGAAGGTTTCATATGTTTTGATACCATATTTACTCCTTCAACAATTGCTTTGTTAGCTTTTTTATTGATAGCAAGTACTTTGCCTTCTTTATCTTTATCTTTACCGGCAATCACTCTTACTAAATCGCCTTTTTTAATTCTGATAGCTGACATTCCCGACACCTCCTTATAATACTTCTGGTGCTAATGAAACAATCTTCATGAATTTCTTGTCTCTCAGCTCTCTTGCTACTGGTCCAAAGATACGTGTTCCACGTGGATTCATGTCATCTCTGATAATAACTGCAGCATTTTCATCAAATCTAATATATGAACCGTCTTTACGACGTGCACCTTTTACTGTACGAACAACAACGGCTTTTACAACATCACCTTTTTTTACAACGCCACCTGGTGTTGCATCTTTGACAGTAGCAACGATGATATCACCGATGTTAGCATATCTTCTTGTAGATCCGCCTAAAACTCTGATGCAAAGTAATTCTTTTGCGCCAGTGTTATCAGCAACTTTAAGTCTTGACTCCTGTTGAATCATGCCTAATCTCCTTCCTGTGGTAAGCTGAAATTATTTAACTTTTTCAATAATTTCTACAAGTCTCCATCTCTTATCTTTCGATAAAGGTCTTGTTTCCATAACTCTTACTCTATCACCAATGTTACATTCATTCTTTTCGTCATGAGCTTTTAATTTGTAAGTTCTTTTAACGATTTTATTATATAATGGATGTTTTACATTATCTTCAATTGCTACTACAATTGTTTTGTCCATTTTATCACTAACAACTTTCCCAATACGGGTTTTTCTAAGATTTCTTTCCACAACAAATTCCTCCTTTCATTAAGCGTTAGCTTTTTCTGTGATTGCTCCCTGAATTCTAGCAATGTTTCTTCTAACTTCTTTAATTCTGCTTGTATTATCAAGCTGATTTGTTGCGTTCTGGAATCTTAAGTTAAATAATTCCTTCTTAGCAGCTACTAGCTCATTGTTTAATTCTGCAACTGATTTTGCTCTTAAATCTTTAACATATTCTTTAGTTTTCACTGTTGTCACCGCCTTCTAAATCTTCGCGAGAAACGATTTTACATTTCAATGGTAATTTGTGCATAGCAAGACGTAATGCTTCTTTCGCTGTTTCTTCCGGAACTCCGGAGATTTCGAACATAACACGTCCTGGTTTAACAACTGCTACCCAGTATTCAAGGTTACCTTTACCTTTACCCATTCGAGTTTCAGCAGGCTGAGCAGTTACTGGTTTGTCTGGGAAAATCTTGATCCAAACTTTACCACCACGCTTAATATAACGAGTCATAGCAACACGGGCTGCTTCGATCTGATTTGATCTAATCCAAGCTGGTTCTAAAGCTACGATACCATATTCACCATTTGAAATTTTATTACCTCTCATAGCTTTACCAGTCATAGTTCCACGGAACTGTTTACGACGTTTTACTCTTTTTGGCATTAACATTACTGATTTCCCCCTTCCTTAGCTTCTTTCACTGGAAGTACTTCACCATGATAAATCCATGCTTTTACGCCGACTTTACCATATGTTGTATTTGCTTCTGCAAATCCATAGTCAATGTCAGCACGAAGTGTCTGTAACGGAATATTTCCTTCGCTGTAGAATTCTGTACGAGCCATATCAGCTCCACCTAAACGTCCGGATACAGATGTTTTAATTCCTAATGCGCCGGCTCTCATTGTTCTCTGCATGCAAGATTTCATAGCACGTCTGAATGAAATACGGTTTTCTAACTGTGCTGCGATATTTTCAGCAACTAACTGAGCATCTTTGTCCGGTCTTTTTACTTCTTTTACATCGATCAGAACTCTCTTACCTGTCAGTTTGTTCAACTGTCTTCTTACTTCTTCGATTGCAGAACCGCCTTTACCGATTACCATACCTGGTTTTGCAGTATAAACGATTACTTTTACTCTGTTAGAAGCTCTTTCGATTTCGATTCTAGAGATTCCTGCATTATATAAATTAATATGAATATTTTTTTCTTTATTGTCATATTTAAAGTTTTTAAGGAAAGTTCTGATTTTATTATCTTCAACTAAGTTGTCAGCAAAATCAGCTTCCGCATACCATCTGGAGTCCCAATCTTTAATAACTCCAACTCTTAAACCATGAGGATTAACTTTCTGTCCCATTGCTGCCTCCTATCTTTCGTCAAGCACGATTGTGATGTGACTCATACGTTTTTCAATTCTATAAGCTCTACCCTGTGCTCTAGGTTTAATTCTCTTCATTGTTGGTCCTTTATTTGCATAACATTCTGCAATGTAAAGGTTTTCCGGATTCATTCCGTTGTTATTTTCTGCGTTTGCAATTGCAGATTTTAATAATTTTTCTATTAAGCTTGATGCGTATCTTGGATTATAAGCTAAGATAGCAAGCGCTGTCTGAACATCTTTACCTCTGATGGCATCTAATACGAAGCAAGCTTTAGTAACAGACACTCTAGCGTAAGATAACTTTGCTGATGGTCTGGTATCTTTATTTGCATTTCTTTCTCTTTTAATTTGGGATCTATGTCCTTTAGCCATGGATGAAACCTCCTTTCAATTTTCCTTATCGACGTGATTTCTTTTCGTCTTTTCCATGTCCTCTGTAAGTTCTGGTAGCTACAAACTCTCCGAGTTTATGACCAACCATATCTTCTGTTACGTATACAGGTACATGTTTTCTTCCATCATGAACAGCGATTGTGTGTCCAACGAAAGATGGGAAAATTGTTGAACGACGAGACCATGTTTTGATCACTGTTTTTTCACCTGTACTATTTAAAGCATCAATTTTCTTAAGTAAACTTTCATCTGCGAAAGGTCCTTTTTTAAGTGAACGTGCCATTCGTTTACCTCCTATTATTTAACGTTTCTACCGTCTCTTCTTCTGATAATCATCTTATTAGACTGTTTATTTTTCTTACGGGTTTTTAAGCCAAGAGCTGGTTTGCCCCAAGGTGTACATGGGCCTGGACGACCAATTCCTGTCTTACCTTCACCACCACCGTGTGGGTGATCGTTAGGGTTCATAACGGAACCACGTACTGTTGGGCGGATACCCATGTGACGTTTACGTCCTGCCTTACCGATATTAACAAGTCCATGTTCGATGTTACCAACCTGACCTACAGTTGCTCTACAAACAACAGGTACCATTCTCATCTCGCCTGAAGGTAAACGAAGTGTTGCGTATTTGCCTTCTTTTGCCATTAACTGAGCAGAGTTACCAGCTGCACGAACTAACTGAGCGCCTTTTCCAGGGTGCATTTCAATGTTGTGAATTTCTGTACCTACTGGAATATTTGCAAGAGGTAAGCAGTTTCCTACTTTCACTTCAGCTTCCGGACCATTCATAACCTTATCGCCAACTTTTAATTTGTTAGGTGCAAGGATATATGCTTTTTCTCCGTCAGCATATGCGATTAATGCGATATTAGCTGTTCTGTTTGGATCGTATTCGATTGCTGTTACTGTAGCAGGAATACCATCTTTATTTCTCTTAAAATCAATGATTCTGTATTTTCTTCTTGAACCGCCGCCGCGATGTCTTACTGTAATTTTACCCTGGTTATTACGACCAGCATTCTTCTTTAATGATACTGTTAAAGATTTTTCCGGAGTTGTTTTTGTGATTTCCTGAAAATCTAATCCAGTCATCTGTCTTCTAGAAGGTGTATATGGGTTGTATGTCTTAATTCCCATGTCAATCTCCTTTCATATTACGAATTTATTGTCACTCTTCCGTGAGTATAAGTTACTTTAAATTTTACAGACCTTCAAAAATTTCGATGTCTGCGCTATCTTCTGTTAAAAATACGATCGCTTTTTTTGTCTTAGCAGTCTTGCCGAATACCATTCCGCGGCGTTTATTTTTGCCCGCATTGTTCATAGTATTTACTTTTGCAACTTTTGTTCCTTCGAACATCTTTTCAACTGCTTCTTTGATCATAGCTTTATTTGCTTCTGGATGAACTAAGAAAGTGTATTTCTTTTCTGCCATAGCATTCATGCTTTTTTCTGTTACGACTGGTTTCAAAATAACGTCATAATATTTTAAACTTGCCATTATGCATACACCTCCTGGATTTTTTCTACTGCAGCTTTAGAAGCAACAACTGTATCATACTTTAAGATATCATATACGTTGATCGTACTTACTGTTGCTGTCTTAACGCCTGCGATGTTTCTTGCAGATAAAACTACATTGTTATCTTTTTCTTCTGTAACAATGATTGCTTTTGGAGCATTAACTGCCTTTAACATTGCTGCTGCTGCTTTTGTCTTGATTTCATCAAATTTGATTTCATCAATTACTACGAATTTATTTTCATTTAATTTTGCTGTTAATACGGATTTAAGAGCTGCTCTCTTTTCTTTTTTGTTCATTTTTACAGAGTAGTCTCTTGGTTTTGGAGCAAATACAACTCCGCCGCCTGTCCACTGTGGAGCACGGATAGATCCCTGTCTTGCATGACCTGTTCCTTTCTGTCTCCAAGGTTTTCTTCCACCGCCGCGAACTTCTGAACGTGTTTTTGCGCTCTGTGTTCCCTGACGTTTATTTGCAAGCTGGCTCACTACTGCCAAATGCACTAAATGTTCATTTACTGGAGCTGCAAATACTGCATCATTAAGTTCTAATGTGCCGACTTCCTGTCCAGCCATATTTAAAACAGATACTGTTGCCATCTGTAAGTCCTCCTTCCTTTAGCTCAATTAAGCTTTTACTGATTCTTTTAACACTACTAAAGATTTCTTAGGTCCCGGTACAGAGCCCTTTACTAAAATAATGTCGTTATCAACGTCAACTCTTACTACTTCGAGATTCTGGATAGTAACCTGTTTGTTACCCATCTGTCCTGCCATCTTCTTTCCTTTGAAAACTTTACTTGGATCAGATGCAGCACCATTGGAACCTGCATGACGATGATATTTTGAACCATGAGTTTTAGGACCTGTGTGTAAACCGTGTCTCTTGATCGCACCAGCAAATCCTTTACCTTTAGAAGTAGCTGTTGCATCAATCTTGTCACCTTCTGCAAAGATGTCTGCTTTGATTTCCTGTCCTACTTTGTATTCTTCTGCATTTTCAAATCTGAATTCTTTTACGAATTTTTTAGGGCTTACGCCAGCTTTTTCAAAATGACCTTTCTGAGGTTTTGTTGTTGCCTTTTCTTTTTTGTCAACAAATCCAACCTGAATTGCTGTGTAGCCATCGTTTTCAACAGTTTTTACCTGTGTTACCACACATGGTCCAGCCTGTAATACTGTTACTGGAGTTAACACTCCATCTTCGTTGAAGATTTGAGTCATTCCAACTTTTGTTGTTAAAATCGCTTTCTTCATTTTCATTTCCTCCTATTTAATCTACAGCGGATTTTGAAGTTAGGCTGTCCGCCTGCTTAAAATCATCCTAGACGCTATGAAAGCTTAGGGGATTCCCTATCTATAATTCATAACCCATAAGGATTGTTGCCTATTTCTGTTTCATCTTGATATCGATGTAAACACCAGCTGGCATTTCTAATCGAGATAATGCATCAACAGTTTTCTGAGTTGGTGTAAGGATATCAATTAATCTCTTGTGTGTTCTCTGTTCGAACTGTTCTCTGGAATCTTTGTAAATGTGTCTTGATCTTAAGATCGTTACTACTTCCTTCTTAGTAGGCATTGGTACAGGACCACTCACCTTTGCTCCAGTTTTCTTTACAGTTTCGATGATGCTCTTTGCAGATGCATCGATTAATTGATGATCATACGCCTTCAATGTGATTCTCATTACTTGACTTGCCATAAAAAAAGTCGCCTCCTTTTCGTACTTTTGCGGTACGACAAGCGGTGACTGTACACTTCTCCGTGTGTGTCGTAAGATTCACACACTGCGTCTCTACGTTCTTTCGTAGATTGTATTCGTACAGTGACTTGTCGCCAGTTTTCTATAACTTGACATTCGCTCCACGGAAAACCCGCTTAAAATCTGTATATTTTGTAATTCCAAGCGGCAACCTCGCGCTTCTTCGCTATCATGTCACAACATTTACTAGTATATAGGATGTCAACGGATTTCGCAAGTAAAATTTTTATTTTTTATAAATGTTTTTTAAAAAGTACAATCTTTCTCTCATTTTCATAAAAACCGGCGCTATGCGCCGGTAAAAAGGGAGATTCTTTACCTGCTCCATCGACCGCTTGCACCGCACGGCAGTACAAGTCCATTGCTCTTTACCGGAAGACCAACTTCATCAGCTTCTACTTTGCCGCCAAATTTCGGCACGATCTCTGTTCCGATCATATAAGAAAGCACCGCCGGCTGAAGTCCGGTCGTATAGCTGTTGATCAGGAAAAAGAGAGGGTCATCCGACATGATCTTCGTACAGAGTTTGATAAAGGGATAAATCTTCTCTTCGATCTTCCAGATCTCTCCTTTCGGTCCCCTTCCGTAAGACGGCGGATCCATAATGATTCCATCATAATGATTGCCTCGACGTATTTCACGCTCGACGAATTTAACACAATCATCCACAAGCCAGCGAATCGGTGCATCGGATAATCCAGATGCTTTTGCATTTTCTTTCGCCCAGGTAACCATCCCCTTGGATGCATCGACATGCGTCACTTTCGCTCCGGCCTTTGCCGCCGCCAAAGTCGCGCCCCCGGTATATGCGAATAGATTCAGGACTTTGATCGGTCTTCCTGCATTTTTGATCTTTTCCGAAAACCAATCCCAGTTCGTCGCCTGTTCCGGGAACAATCCTGTATGCTTAAAACTGAACGGCTGAAGATTAAAAGTCAAACCTTTATACCCGATCTGCCATTTTTCCGGCAGGTCAAAGAACTCCCATTCTCCTCCGCCCCGTTTGCTTCTGTGATAATGAGCATTCGGCTTCTTCCATCCACGCAGTTTTTTGGGAGTTGTCCAAAGCACCTGAGGGTCAGGACGCACCAGTTCATATTTTCCCCATCGTTCTAACTTTTCACCTGATGAAGTATCCAGCACTTCATAATCCTTCCATCCATCTGCGATCCACATAAATATTCTTCTCCTCTTTTCTAAAAGTTTCTTCCTATTACATATAACCAATTTTAAAAGTTCTTTGGGATGCGTTTGATCACTTCTCCCGTGAGCAATCCGATCACAATACCAGCTATTGTTCCCGAAATAAGCAGCACCGGCAGATAATAGACGAGCCTCCCTGTCTCCAACACAAGGATAGCAACAATCAACTGACCAATATTATGACTGACACCACCAGCCACACTGACGCCTACCGGACTAAACCCGCCGCACTTTTTCAATAATGCCATCACTGTAAGACTTAGCATTCCCCCAGCCAGACTATACACAATCATCATCAGATTCCCAAACATAAATCCAGATAAAACGATCCTTGCAAGTGAAACCGCATAAGTTTCCCTCAAACTTACCATATATAATAAGACCATGATCACACCATTGGCAAGTCCTATTTTCACACCGGGAATCCCGACATGAATCGGTATTAACGTTTCTATATAAGAGGCAACCAGCGCCAATGCTAAAAATAAACCTCCATATGCTACTTTTTTTGTCATTTTGATTACCATTTCCTTCTATATAAATATTATACATTATAGCAAAAAAAGAAGACTGTTGCACGAAATTTTCGTACAACAGTCCTTTTCTTATAAACACCTTCTATAAATATTAAAATCCGTCTTCTTATTTTGTATATAATCCCATAGAAAATGCGAATGCAATAATTACAGATAATGGTCCTGTAATCAGACGAGAATATAATACCGCCGGAACACCATAGGAAATTGTATCGGATTCAGCTTCTCCTAATGATAAACCTACAGGGATGAAGTCACACCCTACCTGAGCATCGATGGCAAATAATGCAGGCAATGCATACTGGCAAGGAATCGCTCCTTGACCGATCTGGTCTCCAAGTAATACACCAACCATCTGAGCGATAACAGCACCAGGTCCTAATACCGGTGAAAGAACCGGAATTGCACAGACGATCGAGATCACTAACATTCCAGGCAATGTAGAACATAACGGAGAAATTGTTTTAGCGATTACATTACCGGCTCCGGATGCGGAGATAATACCAAGTAATGTAGCAGTAAATGCCATGAATGGTAAGATCGTCTGAATGACCAGGTTAATGGAATCACGACCTGCTGCAAAGAATTTATTAACGATTCTACCGATTGCAATACCAATTCTCGTAACAAGATTTTCGCTCTGAGCAGCTTCCTGTTTTGCTGCTTCTTTTTTAGCCATGTATTCATCTTTATCAACTTTTGTTGTCTTTACTGCACTAACAGCATTTCCATCTGCTAATACAACGTCATCTTCGGTAACACCGGATACATAGATATCTTTGGTAATAAACATTGCCAACGGACCTACGGCTCCTACCGGATTTAAGTTAACCGTAAAGATTCCCTTTTTCGGATAAACACCACAACGTGCTGTTCCGCCGCAGTCTACAACTGCAACCAGAACTTCTTCATCCGGCACATTGTTCTTATATCCGTCTACAGCTTCTCCGCCTGTCAATTCGGCAATTTTTGCTGCTACTGGATGAATACCGCCGCCTGCGGTTACGCACAAAACTTTATAACATGTTTCTGTCGGCTGAACAGTTAAAGGTCCGCCCCAGCCGCCATTTCCAGGATTCAATGTAACTGCTTTAAAACTCATTCTATTCGCCCTCCTTACTAGTTATTCCTCGTTAAGATAGCATAAATTTTCTCCGTAACGATTCCGCGAATCAATATTACGATCAAACCTACGATAAAGTAACGAATTGCCAGATCTCCGAGTGTATGACCCTGTGCCTGAACACCGGTTGCGATTCCCATGTATACGAACAACTCACCTGCGTTCGCATGTGGGAACAAACCTGTAACCGGATGTACAAAAGATACTGTAGCATCATAGTAAGCCGGTTTGTATTTTTCTTCCACGAAACGTCCAAAAGAATAACACATCGGGTTAGCCAGACAAATGACAGCTAATACAGGTAAAACAAGATAACGAGCTAAGAAGTTTCCTGTAATCTTCGAACAGAACTCCTCTACTCTGTCTTCACCGATCAGCTTAATTACTGAGTTTACAGCAGTCATCAAGCAGACAACCTGCGGGATAATACTTGTTACCCAGCCTGTAAACGTCTCTCCACCTGCGGTAAACAGGCTCATGAATCCATTTGCGAAAGTAGAAATTACATCCATTTCTACCCCTCCTTTCAAAAAATAATATAACTTTAGGCGTTTGCAAAACGCCATAAGCCGCATAATTACGGCATTTTTTGTTGCTA
>JAUNOI010000119.1 GCA_030531165.1 Lachnospiraceae bacterium | reverse complement strand
TTTCCGCAATTCTACATCTCCAAAAAGGAATTGTTTTGGGAAATGGGATGAGTTTTTGGAGAGATTTTATTGCTTTTGGGAGTGTTTTTGGGAAAATCATAGCACAGGAAAGAAATGAATGCGAGGTGCAAGGATGAGAAAGAAAGGCTATAAGGGTCAATGCGAGAAACGAGTGCTTGATAAGTGTGAGAGCGTGTGCCGTACTTATGATGCGATTCAAGCGGCGTATACCTTGTGAGTATAGATGAGCGGGCAGAGGATATGTTTTTTTCGGTTGGTAAAGGAATATGCCGACAGGCAGGGAGTAACGGAGCAGTTGAAAGAGGAAAACCAACTTGAATGGGTTGGTAGAATGAATAATATACGGGCGTGTGTGCAGGAAGTTGTGGAACGTGAGATAATATACGCTTAATTGGGAGAGCGGCACTTCTGTATTTTGTAGGAGTGTCGCTTTAAAGATGGCGTGGGAATTGAAAATGTCCATGTTTCCCTGTATAATTAAAAATAATGAATTAGAGTGAGAAAACGATATTTGTGGAAAGGTGCCGATGTATATGAAAAGATATATTGCATTTTTGCGTGGTGTCAATATAAGCGGCAAAAATAAAGTGCCAATGGCAGAGTTAAAGAAAGACTTTGAAAAAATTGATTTTGGAGAGGTTAAGACATATCTGAACAGCGGCAATGTGATTTTTTCGAGTGATGAAAATAATACAGAAAAGATGGCAAAACAGATTGAGAGAATGATAAAGGATCAATTTGATTTAGATATTCCTGTTTTTGTTATATCAAGTGAAGCGCTTGCGGACATTTTGTATAATGCGCCCGACTGGTGGGGAACTGAGAATAAGGAAATCTATGATAATCTGATTTTTATTATGCCGCCTGCTACATTTGCAGAGGTATATAGTGAGATTGGAGAGCCTAAAGAGGAATTAGAGAAAATAAAAGCTTATAAAGAAATAATATTCTGGTCTTTCAGTCGGAAAGATTATCAAAAAACAAATTGGTGGTCTAAGACAGCGAGTGCGAATATCAGCAGCAAATTGACGATAAGAACGGCGAATACCGTTAGAAAGATAGTTGGAATGTGATTTTTAGATTTGTACTTGTTAAAGATGTGGAGAAAAGAAAATGATTTGTAAAATAAGAAAATGGAAATTATCGGATGCGGCAAATTTGGCAGCGGCACTGTCCAATAAAAAAGTGCAAGACAATCTTCGTGATGGGTTACCCTATCCTTATACGGAACAAGATGGAATTGATTTTATCTCTTCTATGTTCTCGGCAGATAAAAACGATACATTTGCTTTTGCTGTCACAATAGATGATAAAGCGATTGGAAGTATTGGAGTTTTCCGCCAGAGCAACATTCATCGGCTGACCGCCGAGTTGGGATATTATATTGCTGAAGAATATTGGGGCAAGGGGATTATGACCGAAGCCGTTAAACAAATTTGCGAATATGTTTTTAGCATGAGCGATATTATTCGCATTTATGCAGAACCATTTGCCTATAATACAGCGTCTTGCAGAGTGCTTGAAAAATCGGGATTTCAATATGAGGGGATATTGAGAAAGAATGCTGTGAAGAATGGAAAAGTGTTTGATATGGAGCTGTATTCAAAAATAAGGGAGTTGTCTTGAGATTGAAAAAGTACAAGTTAAGTTTTGATATTTGGGGACTGCTATTGTTCTTGATAATTATGATACCTAATTTTATTTGGTTTTTTGTACCTGCGCCAAACGATGTGCTAAGAGCAGATTCGGTTACAGAAGTGGTTGATACCATAGCCTCGATATGTCAGGTATTGATGATTATCGCGCTTTGTATTTTTGTGAATAAAAGAAGCTATAAATTTCGCATGACACCTTTGATAATTGCCGTGGTAATTTGCTGCTTATTATATTTTGCGAGCTGGATCGGGTATTATCTTGGTATGGTGAATACGGTTATCATATTAGGATTGAAGATTCCTCCATGTTTGGCCTTTATGTTTTATGCCATTGATAGAAAAAATATGATAGCAGTTGTTCCGATTTCTATTTTTACTTTCTGCCACTTGATATACGGAATAGTTAACTTTATCATTTGATTTTTTTGAGGGTATGTGTATGGATTATCAAATTAGGGAAATCGGAGAAAGTGAATATCCAATATTAGCTGATTTTTTGTATGAAGCAATTTTTATTCCAGGGGGTATCGAAAAGCCCCCGAAGTCTATTATCGAAAAGCCAGAGTTACAAGTATATATTGCTGATTTTGGGAAAGAAGATGATTGGTGTTTGGTTGCTGAAACAAAAGAAAAGGTTGTGGGCGCAGTGTGGGTGCGTATTATGAATGACTATGGACATATTGACGATAGAACGCCATCGCTTGCTATATCGCTGTATGAGGAATACAGGAATTTGGGTATTGGTACAGCACTTATGGGAACTATGCTGCAATTTCTGAAAGATAAAGGATATAAGCAGACATCGCTTTCTGTACAAAAAGCAAATTATGCGGTTAATATGTATCGGAAAGTAGGTTTTGAGGTTGTAGATGAAAATGATGAAGAATACATAATGGTATGTCGGTTGTAGTATGGCATAAGGAGAGGTATAATGACTATGAACTTAGAGGAAAAGGCAGTAAAAGAAGCCTTAAAAAAGATTATTGATAATAATAATGCTATTCCGTACAAAGCTAAAGTGGAGTTAAAAATGATAATAGAAATGGAACATGATCCAGAGAAATTGCTACAAGAATGTCTTTTGTATATGCTGTCATACAGAGGCTGAATAGCAATAAAAGGAGAAGGGAACAATGAAGAACATGAAAATAGAGGCCAATGGAACAGAGATTAGAATGATAGGCGATATTGTAAATGAAGAAGCCTATATTTCTCTGACGGATATAGCTAAGTATAAAAATCCAGACAATGCTTTTATTGTGGTTGCAAACTGGATGCGTAACCATTCTACGATCTCGTTCTTGGGTTTGTGGGAACAAATTCATAATCCCAATTTTAAACCTATCGAATTCGATAGGTTTAAAGCAGAGTCGGGAGATAATGCGTTTACATTAACTCCGCAGCAATGGATAAAAGCGACAGATGCAATCGGCATTGTATCAAAATCGGGACGGTATGGAGGCACTTATGCTCATACGGATATAGCTTTTGAATTTGCGTCTTGGATTTCTCCAGAATTTAAACTTTATATTATCAAAGGTTAAAGAAAGATGAAGCGAATCGGCTTGCGATAGGTTGGGATGCAAAACGAGAGCTTTCAAAGATAAATTATCGGATTCATACGGACGCGGTAAAAGAATTTTTGATAACACCTACTTTATCTCCGCAGGAAATGGCTTATACATATGCATCAGAAGCGGATATTCTTAATATGGCTTTGTTTGGAAAAACAGCGGCGCAATGGAGAAATGAAACAGGAATAAGCGGGAAAACGCCTAATATCAGAGATTTTGCTTCGGTAGAGGAGTTGGTTGTCCTTATCAATTTGGAAGATACTAACGCCGATTTGATAAGGGAAGAAGTGCCTAAGATGGAACGTTTGAGGATACTAAGGGAGAAAGCATATAGACAGCTTGAGATTCTTAAAAAGAATCAGGAAACTATTAAAGCATTGAAACAAAACCTGATTGAGGATCCAAGAAAGAATAATTAGAGTCACAAGGCATCAGAAAACAGATTGTATCAAATACAATTTGTTTTGTGATAGGCCAGAAT
>JAUNOI010000046.1 GCA_030531165.1 Lachnospiraceae bacterium | reverse complement strand
CATGGAAGACGATTGATGGTGTTTATTATGCGATCGCAGAATGTGACGATCTGCAGATATTTGCTGATAAGGGAGTATATTTAGCAGCGATGGACGGACCTTGTATGAGAGAGGGATACACATTTGATCAAAAGAGCGGGGAAATTACAGCGAAAGAGAGTTATCAGGGATTAAATGCGTTATTTCAGGTAAGTTTAGATTCATCGAAAGCAGATGAGAAAAAAGCAAAAGATTATCTGGAAAAATTAAAAAATAAAGAAAGTGACAGTGACGATTATACAGAAAGTACGGCTGTGTCTGTGGATGAGGAAAAAACAAAAGGAATTGATCTGAATGATACGAAAGACATTTTAAAATACTCTAAATATTTGAAAGATTCTGAAAAAGAACTGACACCGGATAAAGATGGTATGGTAACGTATTCTTATCAGCAAAAGTTTGAAGTGAATGCCATGGTAAGTCAGTTAGTGGAAGGAAAATCGGATATCAGTATTCTCTATGGTGATGGAGGAGATTATACAGTTGAGATTATCAAAAAAGATGGAAAATTCTATGGACGTACCTATGAATTCCTTGGAAAATAAATGATTTAGCTAGTTTAAGATGATTTCGATTGAGAAGAGCAGAGCGTGTTTTATCCAGTCTTGCTTAACCATCATTTTCTGTGTATAATAAAATGAATTGATTTTGTAAAGTTACATATTTTAATTAAGAAGTTTCATTAAGAAGGAAGAAAGAATATGCCAAAACTAGCATTAAGTGATGAAATACTACTGACGGTTGATAAACCGGCAAGATATATAGGAAATGAAGTGAACAGTGTGAAGAAAGATCCATCGAAGGTGGATGTGCGTTTTGTGATGTGTTTTCCGGATGTATACGAAATCGGTATGTCGCATTTGGGAATTCAGCTTTTATACGATATGTTTAACCGCCGCGAGGATGTGTACTGTGAACGCGTGTATGCACCGTGGACGGACCTGGACGCGATCATGAGAGAACAGAAGATTCCATTGTTTGCCCTGGAATCTCAGGATCCGATTAAGGACTTTGACTTCCTTGGGATTACGATTCAATATGAGATGTGTTATACCAATATTTTACAGGTACTCGATCTGAGTCAGATTCCGATCTGGGCAAAAGACAGAAGCGAGGAAGATCCGATCGTGATCGGGGGCGGTCCGTGTACGTATAATCCAGAACCGATTGCAGAGTTTTTTGATCTTTTTTATATTGGCGAAGGGGAAACGGTCTATGATGAACTACTGGATCTATATAAAGAAGAAAAGAAAAATGGATATAACAGAGAACGGTTTTTGAGAAAGGCAGCAGGAGTTGAGGGGATTTATGTTCCTTCCTTATATAATGTATCTCATCATGAAGATGGAACGGTAGAGGCGATCACACCGATTTATGATGATGTTCCAAAGACAGTCAAAAAACAGGTTGTCAGCGATATGTCGGAAGCAACTTATCCGGAAAAGCCGGTTGTTCCTTATATTAAGGTGACGCAGGATCGTGTTGTATTGGAGATTCAGCGTGGCTGTATCCGCGGATGTCGTTTCTGTCAGGCGGGAATGATCTATCGTCCGAATCGTTATCGTAATCTGGAAACATTAAAAGAATATGCATATAAGATGTTAAAGAATACCGGACACGGAGAAATTTCACTAAGTTCTTTAAGCTCGAGTGATTATCCGGAATTAAAAGAGTTAACGTATTTTCTGATTGAAGAATTTGGCAGACAAGGGGTCAATATCTCCTTGCCATCTCTTAGAATTGACGCATTTTCGCTGGATGTGATGAGCAAAGTGCAGGATATTAAGAAGAGCAGCCTGACGTTTGCTCCGGAAGCAGGAAGCCAGCGCATGCGTAATGTCATTAATAAAGGATTGACTGAAGAAATCATCTTAAGCGGAGCGATGGAGGCGTTTAAAGGAGGATGGAATAAAGTAAAGTTGTATTTTATGCTCGGTCTTCCGGGAGAGACAGAAGAAGATCAGAAGGGCATCGCATATCTTGCTCAAAGAATTGCAGAAGAATACTTTTCTATTCCAAAACATGAACGTAATGGGCGCGTGCAAATAACAGCGAGTGCTTCCTTTTTTGTGCCGAAACCATTTACGCCATTTCAGTGGGCAACAATGAAACAACCAAAGGATTATATGGATAGTGCTCATCTGGTGAATGACACATTTCGTCAGCAGGTTAACAGAAAGTGTCTGAGCTTTAAATGGCATGATGCGAAGACGACGATCTTAGAGGGAGTTTTGGCGCGCGGTGACCGGAAATTGGCAAGCTCGATTTATGAAGCATATAAGAGTGGATGTATGTTTGATTCGTGGACAGAATATTTTTATTATGATAAATGGATGGATGCTTTTGAAAAGACAGGAATTGATATTGATTTTTATACGACGAGACCGCGGAACCTGGATGAAGTATTTCCATGGGATTTTATCGACATTGGTGTAACGAAAGAGTTTATGAAGCGGGAATGGCTCAATGCCATGGAAGAAAAGGTTACTCCAAACTGTAAGATGCAGTGTTCCGGTTGTGGAGCTGCAAGATATAAAGGGGGAATCTGTTATGAAAATTAGAATGAAATTCTCCAAAAATGGTCCTCTGAAATTCGTTGGACATTTGGATATTATGAGGTATTTTCAGAAAGTATTTCGTCGATCGAGTGTAGATATTGCTTATTCAAAAGGATACAGTCCTCATCAGATTCTTTCTTTTGCTGCACCGCTGGGGTTGGGAGTGACAAGTGACGGTGAGTATCTGGATGCGGAATTTCATTCATCAGAATCTTCAGCAGATATGTTGAGGATCATCAATGAACAGATGAATGAAGGAATTGAATTGTTGGAATTTAAACTGTTGCCGGATAAGTGTAAAAATGCGATGTCTTCAGTTGCCGGGGCGGATTATCGGATCACTTTTCGTGAAGGATATTATGATGAAACGCTGTTTTTGGATAACGTATCTGAGTTTATCAGCCAGGAAAGTATTTTCATTATAAAAAAGACAAAGAAAAGTGAAAAAGAAGTAGATATTCGTCCGATGATCTATGAGATGGATGTCGTGGACGGACATATTTTTATGAAGCTTGCAACCGGAAGTGTCAATAATTTGAAACCGAACCTTGTCATGGAAGCGTTTTGCCGCTATCTTGGTGTGGAGCATCATAAATTTGCCTTTCAGATACATCGCCTGGAAACGTATCTGGATAACGATGGCAATTTAATGCCGCTTGGAAGTGCAGGAGAAGAAATAATTGCTCCGATCAAAGAAAAAGAAGATTAGGCGGAGGTTTTGTCTATGAGTGACAAAATTGTGGTTACCAGAATAGAAGATAAAATTGTAACTGCGATGGTCGAGCAGGGGAAAATTGTTGAACTCAATTGTGAGAAATCTGGGAATGACAGTATTTTGGGAAATATCTACACGGCAAAAGTAAAAAATATTGTCAAAAATATTAATGCTGCCTTTGTAGAAGTAGCTGATGGGATTATTTGTTATTATTCTCTGACTGAGAATAATAAGCATCATTTTTTAAAGCCGGTAAATCGTGATTATTTGGTTCAGGAAGATGAAATTCTTGTTCAGGTGAACAGGGAGAATATAAAGACGAAGCAGCCTTCGGTGACTGCGAATTTAAATTTTACGGGAAAATATCTTGTATTGACATCACAAAAGCGCCATATTGGGATTTCTAAGAAAATTCATGATCCAAAGCGTGTGGAAGATTTGAAAAAGCTGGTAGATCGGTTTATGCGCCCTGATTTTGGAATCATTATTCGTACGAATGCAGAGACTGCAACAGATGATGAGATTTCAAAAGAAGCGGATCAATTAATCCACCGGTTCGATCGAATCTGTCAGCGGGCGATGTATCGCAATGCGTGCCAGCTGATTTACGAGGCGCCGAAAGGTTATTTGTCATTGATTCGTGATCAGAAACAGACGTGTCTGAATGAGATTGTTACGGATCAGAAAGATATCTATGATGCCGTTTCAGCATATTTTGAAGAAACCGGAGAAGAAGAAAAGATTCTGCAGTTATTTGAAAAGGATGGAATCCGTCTAGACCAGATCTATCGCATTTCTCATGAGCTGAAGCAGGCACTTCAAGAAAAAGTATGGCTGAAATCCGGCGGCTATCTTGTGATTCAGCCGACAGAAGCGATGACGGTCATCGATGTGAATACAGGAAAAGCGATAAAGGGAAAGCATGTTGAAAAGCATTTTTTGAAGACGAATCTGGAGGCTGCGGTGGAAATCGGCAGACAGATGCGTCTGCGGAACTTATCCGGAATTATTATCGTTGATTTTATTGATATGAAAGAATCCGCATCGGAAGAACGTTTGATGAATGAAATGAGAGAGATTTTAAGGAAGGACCGCATCAAGACGATGTTGGTTGATATGACAAAACTCCATCTAGTGGAGATTACAAGAAAAAAAGTAAGAAAACCATTGCTGGAACAATGGAGGGAGAGATAGATGTATCAGAAGGCTGCAAAAGAATTGTTTGCGTTTATAGAAAATAGTCCGAGCCCTTTTCATGTGATTGATAATATGAAGAGAATGCTGAATGAAGCTGGCTTTATAGAACTCCGGGAGAATGACCGATGGAACCTTAAGAAGGGTAATCGATATTATGTCACGAGAAATGATTCTTCGATCATTGCATTTGCGATACCGGACGGTACTTATGGCGGCTTTCAGATGATTGCGAGTCACAGCGATTCTCCGACGTTTCGCATAAAGGAAAACGGCGAGATGACCGTTGAGAATCTATATACAAAATTAAATGTTGAAAAATATGGCGGAATGCTGATGGCTCCATGGTTTGACCGTCCACTATCGATTGCGGGGCGCGTGATTGTCCGCGATGGAAATACAATCAAAAAAAAGCTGGTTTCGATCGATCGTGATCTTGTTCTCATACCGAATGTTGCCATTCATATGAATCGTGATATCAATCATGGTTATAAATATCAGCCTCAGATCGATATGCTGCCGTTATTTGGTGAGTCAGATAAAAAAGGGAAACTACTGCGACTGATTGCCGATCAATTGGGCATTGATGAGGACCAGATAATTGGTCATGAGCTTTCCTTATACAATCGCATGAAGGGTACGATCTGGGGTGCAGAGCAGGAGTTTATTTCCTGCACAAAACTGGATGATCTTGAATGTGCGTATTCATCTATAAAGGGCTTGATTCATTCAAAAAATGAGAAAAATATTACAGTTTGTTGCGTATTTGATAATGAAGAGGTTGGAAGCAGTACAAAGCAGGGAGCTGCTTCGACATTTTTAAGGGATACTCTGACCCGTATCAACGCTAATTTAGGATATACGAGGGAAGATTATTTGAGCCGGTTAGCGGGTTCTTTTATGCTTTCAGCAGATAATGGACATGCCGTTCATCCGAATCATCCGGAGAAAGCAGATCCATCGAATCGTCCAAAGATGAACGGCGGAATCCTGATCAAACACAGTGCAAATCAAAAGTATACGACGGATGCTGTTTCCGCGGCAATTTTGCGTATGATCTGTCAAAAGGCGAAGGTTCCATATCAGGATTTTCTGAATCATTCGGATATTCCAGGCGGTTCGACTCTCGGCAATCTTTCCAATATGCAGGTGGCTGTTCCTACTGCTGATCTTGGCGTTGCACAGCTTTCCATGCATTCCCCGTATGAAACAGGAGGGGTAAAGGATGTGTATTATTTGGAACAGATGATGAAGATATTTTATAATACGGAAATTTGTCTGAATGAAGATGGGGATTTTCAGATGGATGTATGATTTGGCATGAGTGTGATTCGCTTTGAACATAAATAATCCCAAAAAATATGGAAAAAATATTACAAAATCCGTTGACAAATGGGCATTTGAATGATATTATTACGAGGTATGCCGCACAGTGTGGTAAAAGTCTGTCTGTAGGACAGCACCAAAGCTGGCGAGATTATTATTAGGAGGTGCCATGATGTACGCTATTATCGCAACAGGTGGTAAACAGTATAAAGTGAGCGAAGGCGATGTGATCAAAGTTGAAAAACTTGGGGCAGAAGCTGGAAGCAATTATACTTTTGACCAGGTTTTATTTGTTGGTGGTGACGATGTGAAAGTAGGTAATCCTACTGTAGCAGGAGCAACTGTTGAAGCTAGTGTTGTAGGCGATGGAAAAGGTAAAAAAGTTATCGTTTACAAATATAAGAGAAAAACAGGCTACCATAAAAAGAATGGTCATAGACAAGCATATACCAAAGTTAAAATCGAAAAAATTAATGCATAATCAGAAGGATCGACGATATGACAAAAGTTCGATTCTATCAGAATAAGCAGGGAGAGATCCTTGGTTTTCAGACAGTTGGTCATGCGGGGTATGCAAGATCCGGCGAGGATATCGTGTGTGCCGCAGTTTCAGCACTCGTGCTGAATACGTTGAATTCCATTGAGTTATTTACAGAAGATAAGCAGATAATTGAGACGGATGAATCCAGAGGGATTATTCGGATGAAGTTATCGGGAGATCGTAGTAAAGAAGCCCAGATTTTATTGAAGTCACTTCGCTTAGGACTTCAGAACATAGAAGAAGAGCATGATCGATATATTCAAGTATCAATTAAGGAGGTGTAACGACTATGATGAAAATGAACCTTCAATTTTTCGCTCATAAAAAAGGAATGGGTTCTACAAAGAACGGTAGAGATTCTGAATCAAAGAGATTAGGTGCGAAAAGAGCTGACGGACAATTTGTAAAAGCTGGAAATATTCTTTATAGACAGCGTGGAACTAAAATCCATCCAGGAGTAAATGTTGGACGTGGTAAAGACGATACATTATTTGCATTAGTAGATGGCGTGGTACGTTTCGAAAGAAAAGGCAGAGACAAAAAACAGTGCTCTGTTTATCCAGTAGCATAATTTAGACACAATGAGCGGCTTCAAAGTATTTTGGAGCCGCTTTTTATGATTTACGCGAAGGCACAAGGCAAGCGGAAATGCTCGCATTTCCATTTGCCGCCGCACGCGAACCGATGAAACTCGCAGAGCGTGTTTCATCCGGTTTATGATACAGACAAAGAGGTGAGAAGATGAAATTTGCAGATAGAGCTGATATTTATATAAGTTCCGGTCGTGGTGGCGATGGCTGCGCCAGCTTCCGACGTGAATTATATGTTCCAAACGGCGGTCCGGACGGCGGCGATGGAGGAAAAGGCGGCGATCTTATTTTTGTCGTAGATGAAGGAATCAATACATTGGCTGATTTCCGTCATAAAAGAAAATATTCCGCCGGAAATGGTGAACCGGGTCGCAAACGGCGATGTCATGGAGCAGATGGAGCGGATATGATTATTAAAGTTCCGCCTGGAACGATCGTAAAGGAAAAGGAATCGGGTAAAGTGATCCTGGATATGTCGAATAAAAAAGAACCTGTCATCCTGCTTCACGGCGGACGCGGCGGAAAAGGAAACCAGCATTATGCGACTTCAACAATGCAAGCACCAAAGTACGCGCAGCCTGGTCAGAAAGCAAAGGAACTATTTGTTACTTTAGAGTTAAAAGTGATTGCAGATGTTGGATTGGTTGGATTTCCAAATGTTGGTAAGTCCACCTTTTTATCTAGAGTGACGAATGCAAGACCAAAGATTGCAAATTATCATTTTACTACGTTAAATCCAAATCTGGGTGTGGTAGATCTTGCGGAAGGAAATGGTTTTGTGATTGCAGATATCCCGGGAATCATCGAAGGTGCGTCGGAAGGTATCGGTTTGGGCTATGAATTCCTTCGCCATATTGAACGGACGAAGGTTAATATTCATATTGTGGATGCGGCGTCTGTAGAAGGGAGAGATCCGATTGCAGACATTCACGCGATTATGAATGAATTGAATGCATATAATCCCGAAATTGCAAAGAGACCACAGGTAATCGCAGCAAATAAAATCGATGTGATGTCAGAAGAAGATCGTGAAACAGCGATCGAATTGTTGAAGGAAGAATTTGAGCCGGAAGGGTTTGAAGTATTTCCGATTTCTGCAGTTACCGGAGAAGGTGTCAAGGAACTTCTGTGGCGGGTGAATCAGCTGCTAAAAGAACTCCCTCAGGAAACGACAGAATTTGAGACAGAATTTTTCATCAATGATCAGGAAGATCCGGAAGAGCAGATTATTGTATATTATAATGAAAAAGATGGATTGTATGATGTAGAAGGACCACGTGTTCAGAGAATGCTCGGTTACACAAATCTGGAGTCGGAACGTGGATTTAATTTTTTCCAAAAGTTTTTAAAGGACAACGGAATCTTAGACGAATTGGAGCGTCTTGGTATCCAGGAAGGCGATACGGTGCGTCTGTACGAATTACAGTTTGATTATTATAAATAATGGAGGCTATTATGAACAGCAAACAGAGAGCTTATTTAAAGGGATTGGCGATGACTATAGATCCGATCCTTCAAGTTGGAAAATCATCAGTGACTCCTGAGAGCATTGAAGCGGTGCGTGAAGCGGTTGATGCCAGAGAATTAGTGAAAATAAATGTATTGAAAAATTGTTTGAATGATCCAAAAGAGATTGCACAGGTTCTTGCGGAACGCACGCGTTCAGAAGTTGTACAGGTGATCGGACGTAAAATCGTGTTGTATAAAGAATCGAAGGAACACAAAAAAATTTATTTGCCGGGACAGAAAGTTCCGAAAAAATAGAAAATGAGGAACGGGTCATGAGAGGAAAAAAGATCGGTATCATGGGGGGAACTTTTAATCCGATCCATAATGGTCATCTGATACTTGGAGAAATGGCCTATGAACAATTTGGATTGGACAGCGTCCTTCTCATGCCAAATAAAAAACCTTATTATAAGGATATATCGGGAAATATAACAGAAGAAGACCGGGCCGCAATGGTTAAAATTGCAGCCGAAGAAAATGATCATTTTCAGTTTTCCGATATCGAATTGAAACGTTCTGAAACAACCTATACGGTAGATACGTTGGAAGAACTGACAAAAATGTATCCGGATAACGAATATTATTTTATTCTTGGCAAGGACTCTCTGGATTATCTGGAAAAATGGAAAAATTCTTCGAGGATCATGGAATTGTCCAAAATTATTGCTGCCAGCAGAGATGATCTTGACAGAAAGATTGACGAAAAGATTAAAGAACTGAATCAAAAATATCATGCGCATATTTATCGGCTAAATAGTCCGAATCTCGAGATTTCATCGAGTTTTCTTCGAAAATCATTGAAGGAGGGCCGGAGCTGCCGGTATTTAATGCCTGATTCTGTGCTTAAGTATATTAAGGAGAAGAAGCTTTATGAATAAAAAGGATATGAAAAAACGATTAAAATCTGATTTAAAACCAAGTCGTTATGAGCATACTCTTGGTGTAGAGTACACATCTGCATGTCTTGCTATGCGGTATGGATATGATGTAGAAAAAGCAGATTTGGCTGGACTTCTTCACGACTGTGCAAAGCACTTATCTGATAAAGAAAAATTTGCATTATGCAAACGTAAGAAAATAAAAATTTCTTCGGCTGAAAAGAAAAATCCAGGGCTTCTTCACGCAAAATTAGGAGCGGTGCTCGCAAAAGATAAATATGATATAAAGGATAAAGAAATCTTATCCGCAATTACATGGCATACGACAGGAAAACCGGAAATGTCTTTGCTTGACAAGATTGTGTTTATTGCGGATTATATTGAGCCAAATCGTGATCAGGCTCCGAATTTGGATGAAATCAGGCAGATGGCTTTTACAGATCTTGATCAGTGCTTAATTATGATCTTAAAACAGACGCTTGATTACCTGGAAAGTAAAGATGCATGTATGGATCCGATGACGATGGAAACTTATCAATATTATATAAAGTAGAGGTAAATATGAACGATTCAAAATTAATGGCAAAAATAGCTTATGATGCTTTAGATGAAAAGAAAGCAGAAGATATTCGAGTAATTGATATTAGCGGTATTTCGATTGTTGCGGATTATTTTATTATCGCAAATGGTCATAGTGAAAATCAGGTGCATGCCTTAGTAGATCACGTTCAGGAGCAGCTATATAAGGCAGGCTATGAGATGAAGCAGATGGAAGGATACCGTCAGGGTAACTGGGTATTGCTTGATTTTCATGATATTATCGTACATGTATTTGATAAAGAGAACCGTCTGTTCTATGATCTGGAAAGAATCTGGAGAGATGGAACGGAGATTGATTTGTCGGATGCAGATGCGGAATAAAGGTGTAAGAATATGTTTATGATGATCTCGGATGGCGAAAGGTTCGTTGTCCGGGATCTTGTTTTACGCGAAGGCACAAGGCAAGCGGAAACGATCCAGGTCGCCTTCTCTTACCACGAGCGGTAATTCAACTTGTGCTCGCAGTTCCATTTGCCGCACGCGAACCGGATGAAACTCGCAGAGCGTGTTTCATCCGGTTGAATTAGAAAAATTGTTTTAACGAAATTCTCCCGTAAAAGCCGAATTGATCATGTTATACTTATGCTCTTATATACCCGTTACATGAAAAGAAGCTTTCTTATGCATTTATAAAACTGAGTTTATTAGTATGCATTAACGATTTAAAAATCGAAATACTCCGATAACCTTTCCGAGAATTGATACTTCATGTACGATGATCGGTTCCATATAATCATTCTCCGGCTGCAGGCGGTAGTATCCATCTTCTTTAAAAAATCTTTTCACGGTTGCCCCATCTTCTACTAAGGCAACGACAATATCACCGTTGGAAGCGGTGTTTCCTTCTTCCACTAATACATAATCCCCATCGAAAATGCCGATATTGACCATGCTGTCACCTTGAACGGTTAACATAAATGTGTCTTTATTAGGCATATACGACGTTGGAATTGTAAAATAATCTTCAATATACTCCTGTGCAAGGAGAGGCTGTCCGGCGGCAACATGCCCGAGGATCGGTACATTGGAAACTTCTCTTCGCATCAAATTGAAAGTATCATCAATGATCTCAATTGCACGTGGTTTTGTAGGGTCGCGTCGAATATATCCATTCTTTTCTAACGTCTCTAAATGTGAATGAACAGAAGATGTAGACTTCAAATTAACAGCTTTACAAATCTCTCGTACTGCAGGTGGATATCCTTTTTCTAAAATCTGTTCTTTTATATATTCCAAAATCTCTGATTGTTTTTCACTTATCTTTCCATATGACATATAGTATGCCTCCCGTTCTTTTTGATGTTTTAAGTATATCATAAGAAAAAGGTGAATACAACTATTTTCGAATACCTGTTCCGAACAAATATTCGATTTTCTATTGACAAAAGAACGACTGTTCGATATAATGCAGATATCAAGAAAAACAGATGTTCGATAACTATATAATAATATTTAGGAGGATTATATGATGAAAAAAAGTTTTGCAATTGTTTTTATTAGTCTTATTTTTGCATTTATATTAATTACGAGTACTACTTTTTTTTCCCGTTCTGATGTGAGCGCGAATAATGATGCTGTAATCAGATATGAAAAAGTGAAAGTTCAGGCAGGGGATACTCTTTGGAGCATTGCAAAAGAATATTATCAGGAGCCATGCGGGGATATCCGAGATTATATTGATCGAATCACGGAATGCAATGCTTTGGATTCTGATGATGAGATTACGGAAGGATGTTATTTATGCGTTCCTGTTTATACGGAAGATGTTCAATCACGAAAAGAGGATGTGAAGTAATGGATGTTTATAAAGAATATTCGCCATTTGAAAACAAAAGTTATATATTGATTTATCGAAATCTTCTTATTCTATTATAATTTAGCATTCAAATTTATTTTATCACTATAGAAAAATGACATCGGTTGTTTCAACCTGATGTCATTTTTCAACCAAACAAGTTTCATTTTCAAAAAACACTTTCATTCGCGAAAATATGATTGAAAAAAGCATGATTCATCAGCAGAATGTAGAAAAATTGCATAAAATCTTATTTTATAAGGAAAAGGGTTGGCTTTTTTGAAAAAAATATGATATCCTTGATAACAGAATATTTTTATCATAGCGGTCTATACCCTGTGGTAAAATCAAATGGAAAGGAATGTTAGATATTAAGGGCGATGGAATTGGTCCTGAGATTGTAACAGAAGCAATGAAGGTAATTGATAAGGCAGTTTCCAAAAAGGGAATTTCTTTTCATTACACACAAGTTTTAATGGGAGGAGCTTCCATTGACGAATACGGAAAACCCTTAACGGACGAAACGTTAGAGATCTGCAAAAACAGTGATGCAGTATTAATGGGATCCATTGGTGGTAATACAACAACCTCACCATGGTATCAGCTGCCTGCAAATTTAAGACCGGAGGCTGGATTGCTGGCTTTAAGAAAGGGATTAAACTTATATGCCAATATGCGGCCTGCATATTTATACGATGAATTAAAAGATGCCTGTCCGCTAAAAGAAAGTATTATCAAAGACGGATTTGATATGATTATTATGAGAGAATTGACCGGTGGACTTTATTTTGGAGACCGTAAAACTGTCGAAGAAGACGGCGTTTTAAAAGCATACGATTCACTTACTTATAATGAGAACGAGATTCGCAGAATTGCAGTCAAAGGTTTTGAGACTGCAATGAAACGGAATAAAAAAGTGACAAGTGTTGACAAAGCAAATGTATTAGATTCTTCCAGATTGTGGAGAAAAGTTGTGGAAGCAGTTGCAAAAGATTATCCGGAAGTTACTTTGGAGCATATGCTGGTAGATAATTGTGCGATGCAGTTAGTCAATGATCCGGGACAGTTCGATGTAATTCTGACGGAAAATATGTTTGGTGATATTTTATCTGATGAAGCGAGTATGGTAACAGGTTCGATCGGAATGTTATCATCGGCAAGCATGTCAGATGGAAAATTTGGTTTATATGAGCCGAGCCATGGATCTGCTCCTGATATTGCTGGACAGGATATTGCAAATCCGATTGCAACAATTCTTTCAGCTGCAATGATGCTTCGTTATTCTTTTGATCTGGATGAAGAAGCAGATGCAATCGAAAATGCAGTGAAACAGGTATTGGCAGAAGGATATCGTACGGTTGATATTATGTCTGATGGATGCATTCAGGTTGGAACTGTACAAATGGGCGATTTAATTACAGAACGGATTTAATTTTGTATTTAGGATAGATAAAAGGAGGATGAATCATGAAAAGTGATGCAGCAAGAAAAGGAATGCAGGCTTCTCCGGCAAGATCTTTATTTAATGCATTGGGTCACACGGAAGAAGAAATGAGAAAACCATTAGTAGGTATTGTTAACTCATATAATGAAATTGTTCCAGGTCATATGAATCTGGATAAAATTACAGAAGCAGTCAAATTAGGTGTTGCTATGGCGGGAGGAACACCGGTTGTATTCCCTGCAATTGCCGTATGTGATGGTATTGCGATGGGACATGTTGGAATGAAATATTCTTTAGTGACAAGAGATCTGATTGCCGATTCTACGGAAGCAATGGCGATTGCACATCAGTTTGATGCTCTTGTAATGATTCCAAACTGTGACAAGAATGTTCCTGGCTTACTTATGGCGGCTGCCAGAGTGAATGTACCGACAATTTTCGTGAGTGGAGGTCCTATGCTTCCGGGCCACGTAAAAGGAAGCAGAACAAGCTTATCCTCTATGTTTGAAGCAGTTGGATCTTATTCTGCAGGAACGATGACAGAAGACGATGTATTAGAGTTTGAACATAAAGCGTGTCCGACATGCGGTTCTTGTTCCGGTATGTATACAGCAAACTCTATGAACTGCTTAACAGAAGCATTAGGTATGGGATTAAGCGGTAATGGAACGATCCCTGCTGTATATTCCGAAAGAATTAAATTGGCAAAACATGCAGGTATGCAGGTTATGGAATTATATCGTCAAAATATCAGACCACGTGATATTATGACGGAAAAAGCATTTTTGAATGCTTTGACAGTTGATATGGCACTTGGATGTTCTACCAATAGCATGCTTCATTTACCTGCTATTGCACATGAGGCTGGCGTAGATCTCAATGTTGACATTGCGAATGAAATCAGTGCTAAGACACCAAATCTCTGTCATTTAGCTCCTGCAGGACATACTTATATGGATGAATTGAATGACGCCGGCGGAGTATGGGCTGTTATGAATGAGCTGACAAAAAAAGATTTATTAAATTTAGATTGTATGACATGTACCGGCAAAACGGTTGGTGAAAATATTAAAAATCGTAAAAACCGCAATCCGCAAGTTATTCGTCCGCTGGAAAACCCATATAGTGAAGTGGGAGGCATTGCTGTATTAAAAGGTAATTTAGCTCCAGATTCCTGTGTAGTAAAACGTTCAGCTGTTGTACCGGAAATGTTACAACATGAAGGACCTGCACGTGTATTTGATTGTGAAGAAGATGCAATTGAAGCAATTAAAGGAGGCAAGATCGTAGCTGGTGATGTTGTTGTCATTCGTTACGAGGGACCAAAAGGTGGTCCTGGTATGAGAGAGATGCTTAATCCGACATCTGCAATTGCAGGTATGGGACTTGGTTCATCGGTTGCATTAATTACCGATGGTCGTTTCAGTGGTGCAAGCCGTGGAGCATCGATCGGACATGTTTGTCCGGAAGCAGCTCAGGGTGGACCGATTGCATTAATTGAAGAAGGGGATATCATTCAGATTGATATCGATAATCATAGCTTAAATGTTAAGTTATCGGACGAAGAATTAGCTGCGCGTAGAGAAAAATGGCAGCCAAAAGCTCCAAATATTACGACAGGTTACCTTGCACGTTATGCATCTCTGGTAACAGATAGTTGCAAGGGTGCTGTATTAAGTGTAAAAGAATAAGCAGGGGTGTAGCAGAATGATGAAACAGTTAAATGGGTCACAGATTGTGATTGAATGTTTAAAAGAGCAGGGGGTAGATACTGTTTTTGGCTATCCTGGCGGTGCAATTTTAAATATTTATGATGAATTATATAAACAAAAAGACAAAATTACACATATTCTTACTTCACATGAGCAGGGAGCTTCCCATGCTGCAGACGGGTATGCCCGTGCAACAGGAAAGGTTGGAGTATGTTTGGCTACATCGGGTCCGGGTGCTACAAATCTGGTAACCGGTATTGCTACAGCATATATGGACTCTATTCCTATCGTTGCGATTACCTGCAATGTAGGTGTCAGCCTTTTAGGAAGAGACAGTTTTCAGGAAATTGATATTACAGGAATTACTGTTCCGATTACAAAATATAACTTTATCGTAAAGGATGTTAAAAACTTAGCTGATACTATTCGACGTGCTTTTGATATTGCGAGATCCGGCAGACCTGGACCGGTTTTGGTTGATATTCCAAAAGATGTGACTGCAGCAGTAACCGGTTATAAAAAGCTTCCGGTTGTTCCTGTCAAGAGAGAGATGGTCAAGATCCAGGAAAGGGATATTTACAAAGCAGTTGATATGATCAAGGTTGCTAAGAAACCGTTTGTTTTAGTTGGAGGCGGAGCAACATTATCCAATGCAAGTTTTGAACTCGCAAAGTTTGTAGAAAAAGTAAATGCTCCTGTTTGTGATACATTGATGGGAAAGGGTGCGTTTGATGGCACAAATCCTTTATATACAGGTATGATCGGAATGCATGGCACGAAAGCATCAAATTTGGGGGTTACAGAATGTGATCTTCTGATAACAATTGGAGCAAGATTCAGCGACCGTGTATTTGGAAATCCTGATAAATTTGCAAATAATGCAAAAATTTTACAGATTGATATTGATCCGGCTGAAATTAATAAAAATATTTTAGTAGATGCATGTATTATTGGAGATATTAAAGCCGTACTTACGATGATCAATCGCCGTTTAGGTCATCAGCATCATGAAGAATGGATTGAACATATCAGCGCATTAAAGGAAAAATATCCTTTGACATATAAAAAAGATGTTCTCGCAGGTCCTCAGGTTATTGAAAAAGTATATGAGAAGACAAAAGGGGATGCGATCATCGTAACAGAAGTTGGACAGCATCAGATGTGGGCAGCTCAGTTCTATAAATATGATCAGCCTAGAAAATTATTAACATCGGGTGGTCTCGGAACGATGGGTTATGGTCTTGGAGCCTCTCTTGGCGCTAAGATGGGATGTCCAGATAAGATGGTCATTAATATTGCAGGAGATGGATGTTTCCGTATGAATATTAACGAGCTTGCTACAGCTGCACGTTACGAGATTCCGATCATCGAAATTGTAATTGACAATCAGGTATTAGGTATGGTTCGTCAGTGGCAGTCATTGTTTTATGAAGAGCGTTATTCTTATACAACATTAAAAGATGGTGTTGATTTTGTGAAAGTTGCCGAAGGATTTGGCGTGATGGGAAAACATGTCAATACAATTGAAGAATTTGAGGCAGCCTTTGATGAAGCAATAGCTTCAAAAAAACCTTATGTAATCGACTGTCATATCGACAGTGATGAAAAAGTATGGCCGATGGTTTCTCCAGGTGGTGCGATTGCAGATGCATTTACGGAAGAGGACTTAAGCAAATAGATAATAATTAATATATGAAAGATGTGGAGGCATTAAAAATGGGAAGAGTCTATAATTTTTCGGCAGGACCTGCGGTTTTACCGGAAGAAGTGCTAAAAGAAGCAGCAGAAGAAATGTTAGATTACAGAGGATGTGGCATGTCCGTAATGGAAATGAGCCACCGTTCACAAATGTTTCAGGACATTATTGATGAAGCTGAAGCAGATCTTCGTGATCTCTTAAACATTCCTGACAATTATAAGGTATTATTTTTACAAGGTGGAGCTTCCCAGCAGTTTTCAGCAATTCCAATGAATCTAATGAAGAATGGAGTTGCAGATTATATTATTACAGGACAGTGGGCAAAAAAGGCATATGAAGAAGCACAAAAATATGGAAAAGCAAATGCAATTGCTTCATCTGCGGATAAGACATTTTCTTATATTCCTGACTGTTCTGATTTAAATGTATCGGAAGATGCAGACTATGTATATGTATGTTACAATAACACAATTTACGGAACAAAATTTCCAGAAGTTCCGGATACAAAGGGCAAAATCCTTGTTGCTGATATGTCCTCTTGTATTTTATCAGAACCAGTGAATGTAGAAGATTTTGGTGTGATTTATTTTGGTGTTCAGAAGAATGTTGGCCCAGCGGGGGTTGTTGTCAGCATTATTCGTGAGGATTTAATTCGTGATGATGTTATGGAATTTACACCGAATATGTTAAAATGGAAAACACAAGCGGATGCTGGTTCTATGTTTAATACACCACCTTGCTATGGAATTTATATTTGTGGCAAAGTATTTAAGTGGATCAAAAATATGGGCGGTCTGGAAGCAATGAAAGCTCATAATGAAAAGAAAGCAGCAATTCTTTATGATTTCCTTGATAACAGCAAGATGTTTAGAGGAACTGTTGAAAAAAGCTCTCGTTCTCTTATGAATGTTCCTTTTGTAACAGGTGATAAAGAATTAGATGCAAAATTTGTTGCTGAAGCAAAAGCAGCAGGATTTGAAAACTTAAAAGGACATAGAACGGTTGGCGGTATGCGCGCAAGTATTTATAATGCTATGCCAATCGAAGGCGTTGAAAAATTAGTTGAATTTATGCAGAAATTCGAAGAAGAAAATGCCTAAACGGTTTGTGAGAGGAAAAGAGCCTATGTTTAATGTTAAATGTTTAAATCCAATCGCGCAGATTGGTCTTGATAATCTTACTGATAATTTTCAGTTGACAGAAGATATGAATGAAGCAGATGCTGTGCTTGTACGAAGTGCATCGATGCATGATTTGGAAGTATCTGATCAATTGCTTGCAGTTGCCAGAGCAGGCGCAGGCGTAAACAATATTCCTACAGAGGAGTATGCAAAAAAGGGAATTGTAGTATTTAATACACCTGGAGCAAATGCAAATGGTGTGAAGGAATTAGTTGCAGCAGGTTTGTTACTGGCTTCTCGTGATATTATTGGCGGAGCCAATTGGGCAAAAGACAATGTTGACGATGAAAATCTTGCAAAGACGGTAGAAAAGCAGAAAAAGCAGTATGCCGGCAATGAAATTAAAGGAAAGACATTAGGAGTTGTAGGTCTTGGAGCAATTGGCGTATTGGTTGCCAATATGGCTTTGGACCTTGGTATGAAAGTATATGGATATGATCCATATCTTTCTGTGAAATCTGCATGGCAGTTATCACCTCATGTAAAGAGAATGCAAAATGTAGAAGATATTTTTGCTCAGTGCGATTATATTACAATGCATCTTCCTTTATTAGATTCCACAAAAGGCATGATCAATAAAGATGCAATTGCTCAGATGAAAGACGGCGTTAAAATTTTAAATTTTGCACGTGGTGGTCTGGTAGACAGCAATGACATCTGTGCTGCATTGGATGAAGGAAAAGTCAGCAGTTATGTAACGGATTTCCCTGATCCGATTGTCGCAGCAAATCCAAAATGCGTGGCTATTCCGCATTTAGGAGCGTCAACAGAAGAATCAGAAGACAATTGTGCAATTATGGCAGTAGATCAGATTGTTGAATTTGTTGAGAATGGTAATATTATCAACTCTGTGAACTTTCCTGACTGTGATATGGGCGTTTGTCAATCAAGTGGTCGTTTAACGATCATTCATAA
>JAUNOI010000118.1 GCA_030531165.1 Lachnospiraceae bacterium | reverse complement strand
AATCGTCAATCACGAATTTAGTTGGTGAAACACGAATTTAACTTTACATTTTACAGATTATTATTCATTTATCTCTTGACCCGGAGTAAACTCCAGGTAGTATAATGAAAATATCAATCAATAAGGAGGCAACGAAATGATTTATAATGATTTTCAGGGATTACAATTATCCGCACTCGGTATGGGAAATATGCGTCTTCCCGTATTAGATGGAAAAGACAACCAGATTGATAAAGCTGCTTCAGAAGAGATGATCGCTTACTGCATGAAATCAGGCATCAATTACTATGATACTGCCTATGGTTATCATGGCGGACAGTCAGAATTGGTTGTAGGCGAACTTTTAAAAAAATATGACCGAAACAGCTTTTATCTGGCATCAAAATTTCCAGGCTATGATTTGAAGAACATTCCAAAGGTTCGGGAAATATTTGAGGAACAGCTGACAAAATGCCAGGTGGAATATTTTGATTTTTATCTGTTTCATAATGTATGTGAAATGAATGTAGACGCATATCTGGATCCTCAATATGGTATTTTCGATTATCTTATGGAACAAAAGAAAAATGGACGCATTAAACATCTTGGATTCTCAGCTCATGGCGATATTGACTGTATGACCAAGTTTTTAAATGCATATGGAAAAGATATGGAATTCTGCCAGATTGAATTAAATTATTTTGATTATATCTTTCAAAATGCGAAAGAAAAGGTCGAACTGTTAAACAAATGGAATATTCCGGTATGGGTGATGGAACCGGTTCGCGGAGGACAGCTTGCGACACTTCCGGAAGATGCCTCTTCCAAATTAAAGGAAGCAAGGCCGGATGAAAAAGTACCTGCATGGGCATTTCGCTTTTTGCAGTCGATACCAAGTGTTACGATGACACTTTCCGGCATGTCAAATATGCAACAGCTCAAAGATAACATCGCGACTTATGAGACGAACAAGCCATTGAATAAAAAGGAAATGGAATTAATTCTTGGAATTGCTGACGATATGATCCGAAAAACAACCGTACCTTGTACGGGATGCCACTATTGTGTATCTCATTGTCCAAAGAAGCTCGACATCCCATTCCTTCTAAAATTATATAACGAAGCAATGGTTGCCGGTTCCGGAGATTTTATCGCACCTATGGCACTTTCTTCTATTGATTCTGATAAACAGCCGGAATGCTGTATCTCCTGCCATAGTTGTGAAAAAGTATGTCCTCAGACAATTCATATACCGGAGGCACTACATAATTTTGCTGAGAAAATGGGAAGAGCATAAAAACAAGGTTCATTTATAAAGCAAGAAATCTTCTTTTCATGAGGTTAGCGTGACAGAGCATAAGTACAACAGAAGCAGTTCGTTTTCTACAAAGAGTCCAGCAAAAGTCCTCTGCCTGTGCTCCTATGTATAAGCTTCGAACTGCAAGTTGTACAAATACTCTGCACAATACCACATTCAAAAAAACTTCCTTGCTATCAATGACCAGGTTGTCTCATTCAAAGAATTTTTTGGTAAATCACAATTTCTTTAAAATTCCATCCAGCACCCCGATCATTTCATCAACATGTTCTTTTTCAATAATCAGCGGCGGTACAAAACGGAGGGTATTGGCCCCTGCATTGATAAAGATTACGCCCTGATCCATCGCTTCGGTAATGATCGTGCCGACTGGCTGATTAAGTTCCAGACCGTGAATCAGGCCAATCCCACGGTGTTCTTTCACACAGTCATATTTTTCGACCAGCTCATCTAATTTCTGACCAAAATAAGTACCAATTTCTTTGACATGATCCAAAAGGTTCATTTTTTCATACAAATCAAATACTTTGCTGACTGCTGCCGTTGCAAATGGATTGCCGCCATAAGTCGTTCCGTGATCGCCTGGAACCAGCGCTCCATCCGCCTTTTCATTGACAACGAATGCACCGACCGGAACACCGCATCCAAGTGCTTTTGCAAGTGCCATAACATCTGGTTTTACATCGTATTGCTCATGTGCATACAAAGTACCGGTTCTACCCATGCCGCATTGTACTTCGTCAAAAATAAGCAGGATATCCTTTTCATCGCAAAGTTCACGAAGTCCCTTCAAAAAAACAGGATCAGCAGGATAAATGCCGCCTTCTCCCTGCACCGGTTCACAGATAATGGCGCAGGTTTTATCCGTCACTTTTGATCTTACATCCTCTAAATCATTAAAATCCGCAAATACTGCTACACAGTCTTTTGGCACGAATCCTTTCTGATATTTGGAATTACCGGTTACGGAAAGGGCCCCCTGACTTCGCCCATGGAAGGAATGGTTCATCGCAATAATCTCATATTCTTTTGTAGCATCTTTATTATAAGCGTATTTACGCGCAACTTTCAATGCTCCTTCAATCGCTTCCGTACCGCTGTTCGTGAAGAATACTTTCTTCATGCCAGTCGTCTTTACGATTTTTTCAGCAGCTTCAACAGCAGGTTTATTATAGAACAGATTCGATGTATGAAGAATCTGATCAATCTGGGATTTCAACGCATTATTATATTCTGTATTTCCATATCCTAATGCAAATACTGCGATTCCTGCCGCAAAATCAAGGTATTTTTTCCCATTCATGTCATATAGATAGACACCTTCACCTTTTTCCAGTACGATCTGATAGCGATTGTAAGTTTTTAAAATATATTCTTCCGCTTTATTTATATATTCTTTCATAGATATCGTCCTTTCCAAAAATAGGTTCTTTTAAGATTGCAGTTCCAATACCTTTTTCCGTAAAGAACTCCAGAAGCAGACAATGTTCAACACGACCATCCAAAATATGTACGCGGGCAACACCATTTTCAATCGCCTCAATACAGTTATTTAACTTTGGAAGCATGCCTCCGCCCACAACGCCTTTATCGACGAACTCATGGGCCATTTCAAGATCCATCTCAGGAATTAATGTCCTTTTATCCATAGGATCCACGAATACTCCTTCGATATCGGTCAAGAATACGAGTTTCTCAGCTCCAACCGCTCTCGCAACAGCACATGCAGTATCATCCGCATTAATGTTATATCCTTCGTTATTCTCGCCGAGACCGATTGGAGAAATGACAGGTACAAAATCATCTTCAATCAGAGATTCCAACAAATCCGTATTCACTTCTTTGATCTGTCCAACATATCCAATGTCCTTACCTCCGGCAAGCTTCTTCTCCACGCGGATCATTTCTGCATCTTTTCCGCTCAGACCAACTGCCTTAATTCCTAATTTACCCATCATGCCAACCAGATTTTGATTCACCTTAAACAATACCATTTCGGCAATTTCCATTGTATCTTTATCTGTTACGCGGAGACCATTAACAAATTCCGGCTCTTTTCCAGACATACGAACCCATTTGCTGATTTCCTTGCCGCCTCCATGAACGATAATCGGTTTTAATCCGATCAGCTTTAATAAAGCAACATCTTTTAATACGCTGTATTTTAAATTATCATCTAACATTGCGCTTCCGCCGTATTTTACAACGATCTTTTTTCCATTAAATTTCTGAATAAATGGCAGCGCCTCAATCAAAGTCTGCGCTTTGAGCATCTCTTTTTCCATATAATCCATTTTTAATTCCTTTCTTCTATCATTTATATTTTAAAACTTAAGATCTGTAATCTGCATTAATCGAAACAAAGTCATATGTCAGATCGCAGCCCCACGCAGTTGCTTCACATTCGCCTGCTTTTGCATCAACAATTGCAATTACCGGATTCTGAGATAAGATCTCAGTAGCAAATTCTTCGCTGTAATCCGTTGCAATTCC
>JAUNOI010000045.1 GCA_030531165.1 Lachnospiraceae bacterium | reverse complement strand
GTCGGCTAATACCGATTTTTAAGCTCTAAATCCTAAAATAAGAATCTCCCATAGAAATCAGTGTTTTTCATACCTGATATTCTATGGGAGATTCTTATTGTCCTTTTGCTGCATATATTTTAGGGCGCAAAACACCAATAACTGCATTTTTGAACCTGCACATTTTCTAAGCAGTCTTTCCCTCGGTTTTCCCTTCGAATTTTTTGATCTCATCATGAAGAAATCGATGATATTTATTCATGTTCCGACCAATGGCATACAGCATGAATTCTTTATACACCTTCTCTGACGTCCGGTAGTTGAATCTTCGGAAACTATTATTTTCCTTGATATCTCCAAAATGTCCTTCTGTCTGGATGGAACGGATCTGACGGTTTAGGATCCCTTTCTCACTTTGGATATTTGCATGGGATTCTTCTTTCAATGTTTCCCATTGTTCATTGATCTTCATGACTTTGTTTTTCCCAGCATCTTTTTCAGCGTTATATTTATATAAGCATTTCGCTTTGTGTTTACAACCACTACAGTCTGCACATCCGTATACCTCAAAAGTCTGTGTATAACCCGTCTGTTTTTTGGTCTCTGTGCGGATATGATGCAATTCTCTTCCGTCATGACAAACATAATACCGTTCATCCTCAAATATCTGTGTTTTCATGTTGTAATATTTTCCAATATTTTCCCTATAAGCACGTGTTTTCCGTTTTTCATGATCCTGGAGCTTAATGTAACTGGATATTTTATTTTTCTTTAAATACAGAAGATTTTTCTCGCTGCAGTAACCGCTGTCCGCGGTTACTTCTTCCAAGATCTCCCCATATGCATTTTTATGCTTTTCTAAAACCGGGATCAGTGTGTTATAGTCTGTCCGGTCATTGCTTACATAAGCATGGACAATGAAATAATTCTCTACTGCGATCTGAACATTATATGCGGCTTTTAACTGTCCGTTCAGCATGTGATCTTCTTTCATTCTCATAAAGGTGGCTTCTAAATCTGTTTTGGAATAGCTGTTCCTATCCTTTCCCATGATCTCAAAGCACTCTTTGTATCCCATAAGGCGTTCGCCACAGGTTTCCAATTCTTCATAAAGCTGCTGGAGCTCCGATTTCCGCTTCCCTTTTCCGTAAACAAACGCAATCTGTTCCCGCTCTGCGATCTGCGCCAGATTTTTCTGGAGTTTCAGGATTTCCAATGGGGAACAGTTATCGATCTCGATGATGGTATTATTCGATAGTTTTTTATGTTTTGTCAGTTTTCGTTTCCGGTTCTTTTCAATGATATCCCTTACTTTGTCCATTCCTTCGATCACAAACATATGCGCATGGGGAATACCGTGTTTTATGCCATACTCATTTTCATCAATCAATACATTATATTTCTGATACAAAGAATCGATCGTATCGAGTAAGCCTGCGAGATGATAATTGATCGTTCCCCTCCACACAAATGTATAGCGGTTTGCATTGGCCTCTATTTTTGTTCCATCAATAAAAAGGGATTTCAATGTGATCAGACCTTCTTTCTGCAGACGGCGGAGAAACTGGTAATTCAGCTCATCCAATACATCTGCAGTCAGTTTTTTATTCTTGAATTCATAAAAAGCATCCCTTTTTGGTTTCTGTCCTTTGGTAAGCCAGATAAAGGCAAGGTCTCTTTGGCATAATTCCACAATACGGTCAACAGCTCTGATCCCACGCATGTTTGCGTAAGTAACTACGGCATACATCATAATTGGGTTATACCCGGTTCTTCCCTTATCTGAACAATTGGCTAACAAGCCAGAAAAATCTAATTCCTCCATCACTTTTTTCAGGGTATAGACTGGATCGTCGTCAGGTAAACACAATTCGAAGAAACTGAAGTTGATTTTCTGTTGCCCTAATTCAAAAAATTCGTTATAATATTTATTGTTTAGCATAGTTACATTATAACATGTAACGGAGAGAAAGGTGGTTGTCGTTAGCCATCTTTTCCTCTTTTTATGGAAAATTTTCAGGGGCAGGTGTGACTTGATATGAGTCACATCTGCCCCTGTTTGGAACTATCTATTTCCCGACAGCCCCTTATTTCTGTTCTTCTATTCCAATCAAGCCTTCCAAAGTCCGTGAAGATTGCAGTATGCATAAACTGCTTCTACTTCATCACCTTCGCAAAGGGCAAAGCATACTTTCGGTGCATCTCCCGGTTTTAATACTTTTCTCTGATTGCCCTGTTTGGTCTGTAAAGAGATCCATTCGATATAATGTTCTGGAAGCATCGGATGTTCAACCGAACCAACCTGTACGGTAACCGTTGTTCCATCTACTGTATAATCAGGTACATGCTTTTCTACTGCAGCATCCGTTGTACCAGGTATGATCTCCGTCATCTTCTGTCCACAACACATAACAGGTACTCCTGTATCCTTTACCATCGCAATAATATTGCCGCAATGCTCGCAAATATAAAATTTCTGTTCCATAATAATTCCCTCCATTTTTTACTTTTTTATTTTCCTATGATACTACTTTTTCAAAATCCGATGCCGGGTGCTTACAGAGCGGACAGATAAAATCTTCTGGTAACTCTTCGCCCACGTATTCGTATCCGCATACCTTACATCTCCAAACGGTCTTGCCTGCATTCGCATTCGTCTTCGGCTGCGGCTTTATGTTCTTCTGATAATACTCATATGTCGCTGACGAAACTTCGCTTAAAACATCCCCGTCCGTTACATCTGCAATAAACAATGTATGACTTCCGAGATCGACCGTCGAAACAACGCTGGCAGAAATATAACCGTTCGTACCGGAAGTTACGATCATCGTTCCGTTCGAAGCTCTTTTACAGTCTGTATAACCGGCAAATTTGTCCACATCTCTTCCGGACTGAAAACCAAAATGCTTAAATAGATCGAATTCCGCCTCCTGGCTGATGATTGAAACTGTGAATTTTGAAGTATTCATAACCATGTCATGCGTATAATTACTTTTATTCACTGCAATCGCAATCCGATTCGGTTCCGAAGTCACCTGTGTTGCCGTATTGATAATACAACCGTTATCCTTTTCCCCCTCTCGCGCGGTCAATACAAACAATCCATAGGATAATTTGTACATTGCTGCTTTGTTCATAAAACTACACCTCCATTTCAAATATTTTTCTGTAATATGTAGTATATCACTTTTTTCTGCATTCGAACATAAAGAATTCTTTAAATTCATTTTCTTTTTCTAAACTTGAAATAATAGTTTAAATGAGGTATGATAACTAACGATAATGCAATAATATGATTACAGGAACAGGAGGAAATAATCATGGAAATCACAAACAGCATTAAGTATGTTGGTGTTAATGACCACGATGTGGATCTTTTTGAAGGACAATACATCGTACCAAACGGAATGGCTTATAATTCCTACGTTATTTTGGATGAAAAAGTTGCCGTTATGGATACTGTTGATATTAATTTTAAAGACGAATGGCTCGCAAATATCGCCGATGTATTAGGCGATAGAAAACCTGATTACTTAATCGTTCAGCATATGGAACCGGATCATTCCGCAAATATTAAGAACTTTTTAGAAGTTTATCCGGATGCAACTGTCGTAGGAAATGTGAAAACATTCACAATGATGGATCAGTTCTTCCAACTTGATCCGGCTGTAAAACGCCTTGTCGTTAAAAATAACGAAACACTGGAACTCGGAAACCATGTATTAACATTCGTATTTGCACCGATGGTACACTGGCCGGAAGTTATGGTTACTTATGACAGCACGGATAAAGTACTCTTCTCTGCAGACGGATTCGGCAAGTTCGGTGCATTAGATGTCGATGAAGACTGGGACTGCGAAGCACGCCGTTACTATATCGGTATCGTAGGCAAATACGGTGCTCAGGTTCAGAAACTGTTAAAAGTTGCAGCTACTCTCGATATCCAGATCATCTGCCCTCTTCATGGTCCTATTCTTACTGAAGATCTTGGACATTATATTGAAAAATACGACATCTGGTCTTCTTACCGTCCGGAAAATGAAGGTGTTATGATCGCCTATACTTCCGTATACGGCAATACCAAAAAAGCGGTTGAACGTCTGGCTGAACAGTTGAAAGCAAATGGATGTCCAAAAGTTGTCGTATCCGATCTTGCACGCGATGATATGGCAGAATGCGTTGAAGATGCTTTCCGTTATGACAGACTCGTACTTGCTACAACTACATACAACGGCGATATTTTCCCATTTATGAAGACATTTATCGATCATCTTACAGAGAGAAGCTACCAGAACCGTACGATCGCATTTGTAGAAAATGGAACATGGGCTGCGACTGCAAACCGCATCATGGCAAAAATGTTTGAAAAGAGCAAGAACATCACAGTAGCTGAAACATCCGTAACGATCAAATCCGCATTAAATGAAGAATCCTGTGCAGCGATCGATCAGCTTGCAAAAGAACTTTGCGGAAAATAATCCGTTTTAAACAAAGAAAAAGACTATTCGGAAATTCATTGAAACTTCCTATATGGCAAAAAATCCTGAGAATAAAAATATTCTCAGGATTTTTTATGAAATAAAAGAAGAATCTCACAAAAAGATAACAGGAGAATCTCTTTCTTGAAGCCTAGATTTCTTCGATTACAACCTGCTTCTGCAATTCATCGACAACAGCTTTCGATGGAGCCTTTGTACCAATCGTAGTAACAGAACCGGCAGCGATTGCCATTGCAAGTTTAATGATATCTTCTAAAGAGGATCCATTTTGTAAACCGAGTGCAAAAGCAGCATCCATAGAAGCACCTGCTCCAACCGTGGAATGCGCCTCTACTCTGGTTGCGCTGGCATTATAAGACTTATCATCTGTAATAAATAAGCATCCCAAAGGACCTCTTGAAATAGCAACTACGCCAACACCTTTTTCTTTGATAATGCGTCTGCCCATGTCGATCAGGCCTTCTTCGCTCACGCTGAATTCCATATTATAATAATCTTCAATCTCTTTTTTATTCGGTTTGATAATATCAGGCTGGGCATCAATGCTTGTCTTTAATAATTCACCGCTGACATCTAATACAACTTTTGATCCCTTCTCCTTTACTTTTGTAATCAGGTCCGCATAAATCGTATCCGGGCATCCCCTAGGAATACTTCCTGAAAAGATAAATACGGTATCCTCACTGGCATATCCCAAAATCTTATCCGTAATCGCACGAATCTCTGATCCATTGACCACCGGCCCCGGTTCGTTAAACTCTGTAACAAAGCCATTATCTTCCACAACTTTTAGATTCGTTCTTGTATCACCGGCAATCTTAACGAAGTCGTTTGAAATGCCCATGCCTTCCAGCATCATCTCAATTCTTTCCCCATTGATGCCTCCAAGAAATCCGGTCGCGATACAATCTTCTTTTTCTAATGCTTTTAAAGTTTTGGATGCAATAATTCCATTACCTGCTGCATCGCGGATAATGTCTGTAATATGATTAATTCCGCCATGATCATATTGCTTTAAGTTACCTGTTTTATCCATAGATGGATTAAGTGTTACTGTTACAATCATATCCTTGTTCCCCTTTGCATAAATTATCCTATACGGCTTTTATACCGTCATTCTTACTGATTTTTATTATAGCACAGAAGATTTGATTGTTCAATTTGTTCAAACAATTTTCCAACATATATCCAGCTCCTCCAGACATCAGAAAATCATCCTTTTATCAATCAAACAGCATGACTTCTTTCTCTACGATTCCGAAATACGTCTGTTCACCTTCATCCAGCTGAATGGCGCCACAGGATGCTTCCATCAGCTTCTTTCGCAACAATCCCATCTTTTCAAAAGGAACAAGCAGCTGAACCGTTACAGCATCGGTATACTGGGTATCAAGCATATAGACGCCCTCCGTTGCTGCAATATATTGAATCTTTCCATAAAAAGAATAGTCACATACCACGTCTACCAAGTAACCCAATTGCTTTTCTACTAATACTGCGGCTTCTATTCCGGCCTGTATGCTTTTTGTGTAAGCACGGACAAGACCTCCTGTCCCTAAAAGTGTCCCTCCAAAATAACGGATCACAACGGCAACAACATTATACAGTCCTTTTCCCGCTAGCACTTCAAGCATCGGTTTCCCGGCAGTACCGCTCGGTTCTCCATCATCGCTGCACCTCTCCAGAACGTGTTCCGTACCAATGCGGAATGCATAGCAGTGATGCCTTGCATCCCAATACTTTTTTTTCAGCTTTTCAATATATTTCAATGCCTCCTCTTCTGTTTCAGCCAATGCAATATATGAAATAAATCTTGATTTTTTCTCAATGATTTCATCTGTTCCATCATCGAAGATCGTCCAATACTTCTCTAACATCATTCATCCTACTCTTTCTCATTTAAAAAAGCATCGAGACTTTCCGGAAGGGAGATCGGCGTCACCTCATAGTCAATTAAAAAATGAGCCAGCTCTTCTGCCAAAACAGGGGACTTTGTTACTCCTTTTTCCTCCGCATATTCAAATTCCTTTTGAGGATCCTGATACTTTTTCTCAAGACGGATCCCGTACGTCTCTGCTGCTTCATTGATTTGTATATAATAATATACAATAAATTCCTTTTGTTTTCCAGCTGCAAATGTATTACTCCCTACAAATCTTAATTTATCCATAATATTCCTTCTTTCTATTCCTAATTTTTGTTATTTTGTATATTTTTGTAAATTCATGCATATTATACCATATTCAATTTTATAAGGAAACCTTTTTCATTTACTAATCCCGCCTTGTTTGTTATAATAACAACGTAGGAGGAATTCACATGAATTTTGATGAACAATCAATTATAAAAAAAAGAAAAGCACTGGCTTTTTATAATATGAGAAAAGAGGGAACATTCTACACCTTTATTTTTCGAATTGTTCTTCTCCTTTTCTTAATCTTTTTCCTTGCCGGTTTGGGACTTTCCTTAGGTTTTGTACGGGCAATCCATCATAACACCCCTGTGATGACCATTGACTCTCTGACGCCCGATGGAGAAGCCTCTATATTATACGATAACAGTGGAGAAAAGATTATTTCTTTAAAAGATAAAGATAGAAAACAGGATTATATTTCCCTGAAACAGATACCGCAGTCTCTGCAAAATGCAGTTATCTGCCTGGAAGATCCGGAATATTATGAGCATTCAGGCATTGATGTATACAGTGTGCTCAATGGATTTCTCGGCGATCTGACTTCCGAGACTCTATATGGCAAAACAAGCCTGATCACACAACAGCTGATTGAAAATATGGACCCCGATTTTTCTGTTCACACGAATATTTTCAGCCGGATGGAATATCGTCTGCGTTTACATTATCAGTCGTTATCTCTGGAAGCGAACGCTTCAAAACCCGAGATCTTAGAATACTATTTAAATACGATCAGCTTCGGAAATGGAATCATCGGAGTAGAATCCGCTGCTCAAATATACTTTGACAAATCAGTCTCCGATCTGACGCTATCAGAATCTGCTATTCTGGCAGCAGCGATTACGGATCCTGAACAGTTTGATCCTTTTACCGAACAGGAAGCCAACAAAGCGCAGCGGATTTTAATCCTGGAAAAAATGAACGAAGAACACTATATCACTGATGAAGCATTGTCCGAAGCGATCCGGGAAAATTCATACGAGAAAATCCAGGATGATCAACGGACTAAAGAGATTGGCCTTTCCTCTTTTGAACAGGAAGCATTGAGCCAGTTATATCATGATATGAATAAAGAATATCAGATTAGTTCGACGAAATTTTTCACCATGCTATCCCATGGCGGATTAAAGATATACACGACACAGAATGCTGATTTGCAAAAGAAAGCCGAGAGCATTATTAACGACAGCTCTAACTATTCAGCGGAAGCTTCCGATGCTGATGCATGTGTCACGATCCTGAATCAGGCTAATGGTCAGGTACAAGCGATCGTCGGTAACCGCGGCAATGACACATCTATCGTCAATCAGGTTACAGACCGGACACACCAACCTGGTACATTGTTCCATGTTTTAGCGACTTATCTGCCCGGAATTGATTCCGGTACTCTGACTTTAGCATCCACCTATGAAGATGCACCCTATCAGTATCTGGACAATAAGAAAGATGCAGAATCCATTGTTGATGTTTATCAGGGACTTACTACAATACGCAGTGCCATTCCATCTGAAATGAACATTATTGCAGCACGGGCACAGTCAGATGTTACCGCTCAAAAATCCTATGACTATTTAGTAAAGCTCGGTTTCCGCCACCTTGTTGAATCTTCACAGGATTCAAATGGAAATTTTATTACCGACATACAGCAATCCATTTGCAATGGCAATCTGATCAACGGCATCACCAATATGGAAGTGACGCAGGCCGTCAGCACACTGGGGAATGAAGGCTATCTGAACTTACCGATTTTATATACAAGGGTTACGAATAAAGATAACTTGATCCTTCTGGAAAAGGAAACAATTACAAAACATCCGATCCAGTCAACAACTGCCTTTTTAATCACAGATGCCTTAAAACAAGATAAAAACGACCAGATCAAAGAATCCGAAACAGCCGGATTGAAAGGAACCGCCCTTGATAATACCGCTTACTGGTATACGGGTTATACACCTGAGTTGACTGCAACTGTATGGGTCGGTTATGACGATAACCGTCCTTTCCAGTCAGATAATACAGAACAAAAAATCTGGAAAAAGATCATGTCTGCTGCTACGGATTCTACAAAAAATATTTTTATTAAGCCATCTGATCTGGAGACGGCAGATATATGTACAGAATCCGGTAAGCTTGCTGTGTCCTCGATCTGTGATCATGATCCAAGGGGAAACCGCATTTTAACAGAATACTTTGCACCCGATACTGTACCGACAACAACGTGCAACACCCATGTTGAAGTAACGATTTGTAAGGAATCCGGCATGCTGATCAGTAACGAATGTCCTAAGAAGGATTACATTCGAAAGATTTATCTGTCGCTTCCTTCAAACAGTTCTTCGACATTAGACAGCGCATACGTTCTTCCTGAGAAATACGCCTCTGATGAGCGATGCCGTATACATGGAAAAAAGAATCATAATGGAAAAGAGTCCGATTAATTACGTCGGACTCTTTTTATCTATATAAAAAGCAATCAAAAAGATTACTTGAATATAGGACATGATTTACTTTTTCATTTTCGGCTGGAATACGATCGACGCGAGATAAGAAAATATAAGCGCCGATGAAGTACCTACCGCTGCCGCCTTTAATCCGCCGCGAAACAATCCCAGAAATCCATCCTGATCGACTGCCTCCTTCACGCCTTTCCAAAGATTATACCCAAAGCCGGATAATGGTACGGTTGCACCACATCCTCCAAACCTCTCTAATTTATCATATATGCCGGCAGCACCTAAAATGACACCGCTGATTACAAGCAAAACCATAATTCTTCCCGGCATCAGCTTTGTTTTCTCCATAAAAAACTGTACAATAACACATATGAGTCCGCCGACAAAAAATGCCATAATATAATTCATCTTAAATGCTCCTTTCCAGCAAAACTCCATGAGCAATTCCCGGAACACTCTGCCCCTCATTGAAGCTTACCGTCGATAAAAGTGCTCCCGTTGGAACAAAGAGTACGCGCTTCCATTCACCGCATTTAATTTTAGGCAAAATAAAAGCAGATAAAGTGACAGCACTACAGGCACATCCTGAACCGCCTGCATTCGTATCCTGATCCTCTGCCGAATAAATTTCAATGCCGCAGTCCATATGTTGTTCTGAAATATCATAATCATTTTCCTTAAGCAGATCGATCAAAATTTTTTGTCCTACCGTACCAAGATCTCCGGTAATGATCCGGTCATAATCTTCCGGTTTCCGGTTAAAATCCTGCAAATGCTGATAAATCACCTGTGCCGCTGCCGGAGCCATCGCTGCACCCATATTCATGGAATCTTTAATCCCATAGTCCATAATTTTCCCGGTCGTAATTCCCGAAATCTGAACCTCGCTCTTCCTTTTCGATATGATAAATGCACCACTGCCGGTTACCGTCCAGGTAGAGGAAAGCGGACGCTGATTTCCATATTCCAACGGAAAACGAAACTGCTTTTCAGCACTGCCAAAGTGACTCGAAGAAGCAGCCACCGCATGGTCCGCAAATCCGCCCGCAACTGCCATAGAAGCCAGGGAAATTCCTTCCCCTGCGCTGGAACACGCTCCATATATGCCAAATACCGGAATCTCAAAATCTTTTACCCCAAATGACGTGGCAATCAATTGCCCAAGCAGGTCACCGGCAAACAGATATCGGATATTTTCTTTTTTTAAACCGGATTTCTGAATCGCGAGTTCAATCGCCCGTTTCATAAATTCACTTTCGCCCTTTTCCCAGTTATCTTCTCCTGCCATAGGATCTTCAATAATCTCATCAAATAGTTTTCCAAGAGGGCCTTCCTTTTCTTTTTGGCCTGCAATGGATGAAGAAGCCAGAAGATACGGTGGATGTTCATATTGTATACTTTGCTTTCCAATCATTTCTCCCATCTGCTTATTTCCTTTCTGTACTTACTTGATGATAGTCTTTGCAGATTTCAAAAAAATATACAAACAGATGAAACACGTTCTACGAGTTTCATCTGTTTTCCTTGTACCTTCGCGTAAAAAAAGACGAAAATCCATAGGATCTCCGCCTTTCTTTTTTGAAATTTTAAGGTTTGATCTGTTCATCAGAAAGCTCCGTGATGGCATCCCACCGGTCTGTCATCGACGCATCATAAACGGCTGTTACATAACAGCCAGCTTCTTTTGCCGCTTTAATCGCATAGAAAGCATCTTCAAAGCAATGTGCCTCTTGTGTATCGACTCCATGCTTCCTGCACACGAAACAAAATGCTTCTGGATCGTCTTTTCCAATCCCAATCTCATCCGCAGTATAAATATGATCAAAAAAACGGTACAATCCCGTTCTCTTTAACGCTGCAACTGCACAGTTTTTCTCTGAACTGGTAAAAACGACTACTTCATGTCCGGCGTCTTTTTCATCTTTTACCAATTTCTTCATACCCGGCTTTGCCGGAATTTCGAATTGATATGCCAAGGTAATATTCCGCAGGGCATCCCTGATCACTTTCTCCGCTGATTCTTCAATCCCAAATCGCTCTTTCATATACATTGCAGATTCTGTCAGTGTCATAGCCATTATCGTCTCTTCCAGATCATCCGGCACATCGATGCCTTTCCTTTCCAGATAACTTCTTCCGACATTTTCCCAATATGGCATAGAATCAAGCAACGTGCCATCCATATCAAAAACAGCCAGTTTTATATCTGCCATACACAATCTCCTTTTGATCGATTCTGCTTATTTCTTTTCAACACCATATTTGACAGCTAACGCATTGGCAACGGCGTCAAATTCCTTCTGCTGTTTTTGCTGCAGTGCCATCTGATCGGACTGAGCAGCAACTTCTTCGTATGTCTTTGTCTGCTCTTCCTGTTTATCATAAACATAGATCAGGTGGTAGCCAAACTGCGTTTTGACCGGTCCCAGAACCGTATGTAATTCCCCGTCAAATGCAGCATCCTCAAATTCTTTTACCATCTGTCCCCGTCCAAACGGACCGAGATCTCCGCCCTGTGCATTCGAAGGGCATGTCGAATATGCTTTTGCAGCATCTTCAAATGTCTTTTCACCTGCTGCGATCTCTGCCGCTGCCTTCTTACATTCCTCTTCCGTATCTGTTAAAATGTGTTTTGCAGATACGGTTGCAGGCTGCATAAACTGTGCTTGATTCTCTTCAAAAAATGTTTTCTTCTCTTCATCCGTGATCGTAACAGACTGGATGACATTCGTCATCGCCATACGGCTTAGTAAATCTGCTTTTACAGATGCGAGCACCTGCTGGAATTCTTCTGTCTCTTCCAGCTTTTCCTCAATTGCTTTCTGTTCAAATAAATACATGTCAATCAATTGCTGTAAAGCCTGCGCACGAAACTGTGGATTCGATGCATAGGCCTGCTGCTGTTGAGGCAGTCTTTGAATAAATGCATCAACATCTGCGCTTGTAATCTCATGTCCTGCTGCTACTGCTAAAATAGTATCACTCATCTTATGGTTCTCCTTTATTCTCGTATTTTGAATTGAATATCAAAATACATGATTATCTTTATCCTGCGATAAAACCGCAGTATTCTGCGTCAAATCATAACATATTACGGAATACTCGGCAAGTCAAATATCATAGATTCTCTTTCTCTTATAACATCGGTATAATAAGGGTAGACCAAAGCCAGCTAAACGGCATAACGAGCACCATCGCCGGAAGCATGTCCGCAATCGGAAAATTTTTTAATTTGACCATACGAAAGCCGGTTGCAAGCATAATAAACCCGCCGCATGCTTTAAAATCATTGATCATTGACGGCGTCGTCAGCGGATAGATAACTCCGGCCGCAAAGAACAACGCTAAAAAGATCACAGCCTGCGGAACTGCAACCAGAGATACCACGTAACCGAGATTACATGCAAAGATCATCGACGTAAAAAAGTCCAGAATCGATTTGGAAAGCAGAACCGTGTGGTCACCACTCATACCTGCATCGAGACAGCCATAAATCCCAGTTCCACTCGCACAAAACAACACAATGATCGTTGCAAGTGTCGCCATAAATTCTTCTTCTGACAGGTCACTTTTATTCTTTACGAATTTTGATACAAATCTCTCCATCGCCATGCCGGCCGCATCGATCTTCTCTCCGAGCAAGAAAATCAGCCCAACTGCAGTTCCGATGATCAGAGCAAAAATAACTGCTGGCATATTTTCCATCAACGGAATCGAATTAATTCCCATTCCCATAGAACATACACCAAATACTAATGTGATTTCCGCCTTAAACTTTGCGGAAAGCTTATTTCCGATAAATCCTCCGAATATTCCTCCAAGTACGACAGAAAGAACATTCACAATTACACCAATCGGCATTTTCTACACCTCTCTTTTATTTATATAGTAATATAATTTTACCATAAAATATGCAGAGAATCTATTATTTATATTTTTTTGCTTCTTTTACGATATCCCCGACTCCATTCAGGATCATCGAAGGCTGATAAGCATAGCGCGCTGCTTCTTCTCTCGTCGTCACTCCTGATAAAACAAGTACCGTTGACATGCCGGATTCCAGGCCTGAGATCACGTCCGTATCCATACGATCCCCGATCATAACTGCATCCGCAGAATGGCAGTTTAGTAACCGAAGACCGGTTCGCATCATCAATGGATTCGGTTTTCCGCAAAAATAAGCCTTCTTCCCTGTTGCAATTTCAATTGGTGCGACCAACGCGCCGCAAGCAGGTGCAATTCCATGTTCAATCGGACCAGATGCGTCTGAATTGGCTCCGATCAGTTTTGCTCCATTTAAAACGAGATTGGTTGCCTTCGTTAAGGTGTCCAGAGAATAGGATTTGCTCTCTCCAAGCACAACATAATCCGGTTCCACTTCATCCATCGTAAATCCCGCTTCGTACAATGCATTCACAAGTCCCGCTTCCCCAAGAGCATAGACCGAACACCCCGGATCCTGCTCCTTCAAAAACTGCGCCGTTGCAAGCGCACTCGTATAAAAGTGATCTGCCGGAACATCAAGTCCCATCCTCGCCAGCTTATTCTGAAGCTCTTTCGGCGTCATACCGCTGTTATTCGTTAAAAATAAATACTTCTTATCCTCTTCATTTAACCATTGAATGAACTTCTTTACTCCGGGAAGGATCTGATTGCCATGATAGATCACGCCGTCCATATCGCTGATAAATCCTTTTTTTTCATTAAAATTAATCTTCATAATGATTCCTCCAAATAAATATATTTTTTCTTATGAATCGTTTTCTTCTTTAAACTGTTTGATATGATTTCCATAGATTTCCGAAAGATCGGTTACCGTCATAAACGAAGAGATGTCCTGTTCCTTCAAAATCTTGCGGATCTCCGGAATCTCCATACGCGTAACGACACAATATAACACGACCTTATGTCCACTGATCAATCCCTCGCCATGCAAAAGTGTACAAGTTCTGCCCAGTCTTGTATAAATCGCATCCGCGATTTCTCCGGCGCAATCCGTAATAATCATCGCTGCCTTTCCCTGTTCCAGACCTTCTTCCACCATATCAATGACCTTTGATGAAATAAAATAAGTAAGCAAACTGTAAAGTGCCCTGTCCCAGCCAAACAGCAATCCCGCACATCCATAAATGATCACATTCATAAACAGAACAATCTGCCCGAGCGATATGCCAAATTTCTTACTGATTAAAAGGGCGACTGTTTCTGTTCCATCGAGGCATCCGCCTGAACGCAACACAAGCCCAACGCCAGTGCCGAGAAGCAATCCTCCAAAAACGACCGCCAACAGCGGATCTTCGGTCACATGTTCCATCGGTCGAAATACTTCAAGCATGGCAGAAAATAATGCCATCGCATACGCAGCGCGGACGACAAACCATTTCCCAAATTGCTGAAAACCGACTAGCAGAAACGGAACATTTAATACAAGAATAAATAAACTCAGCGATTTTGCAGTCAATTGATGTAAAATCATGCTAATGCCGGTAACCCCACCATCCAAAATCGTAGCGGGAACTAAAAATTCTTCCAGAGAAAATGCCGCAAGTACTGCTCCAAGCGAAAGAAAAAACCATGGAATGACATATTCACGAAACAAATTTTTGAAATCCACAAAAAAGCTCCTTTACAAATTTTTTGTTATCATTTTAGTACACGGAGTTTCATAAGTCAAATAATTCTTCTTCAATATCCAGACGCATAATAAATTTAGCACTTTTTCTTAAAAAGGAAGTTTATAGAAAAATCGCCAGTCATAATGACTGACGATCATACCTGTTCGCAATAAAATCTTTAAAATAATATTTTATCCCAACAATCCCACAGTTTTTAATAACCAATATCCCAATCCGATCAGCCAGCTGCTGAATACCCCATATAGAATCACCGGACCGGCAATTGTAAAAATTTTGACCCCGATGCCGAATACCTGTCCCTCTTTTTGATATTCAATCGCGGGAGAAGCAACCGAGTTTGCAAACCCCGTAATCGGTACTAATGTTCCGGCACCGGCAAAATCTGCAATCTTACCGAACAGATTGAATCCAGTCAATAATATGCTGAGCAGAACAAGACAAAGAGTAACAACGGTCAGTGCATTTTCCTCCTTCATACCGCCGGTATGCATCGCATATTGTTTGATTACTTCTCCAAGCGTACAGATCAATCCGCCTATCAAAAATGCTTTACAACAGTTTAAAAAGCAATTATTTTTAGGCGTAACCTGTTCGACGTATTCCTGATATTCCTGTTTTGTTGGTTCTTTTTTCATCTTTCATGTCCTCCTTTCAGACTCTCTTCTGCGAGTCCCTGTATGGATTTACAACATCCTCGCAGATCCTTCGTAATTTTATTCTCATAATAGAAAAAATTGAATCAAACTTCCGGCAACTTTTCCAAGAGCAAGGCAGTAGACCAGATAGGGCATGCCCTTCCGCAATTTGATCCTTCTTGCAAAGATCGGTACACTTTTTAACACTTCCGCAAGTGCCGCCGCAAGGCATCCAATAAAGAATCCACCAAAAAAACCATAGAGTAAGATTCCAATCCACCAAAAATGAAGTTTTATTTCATATAGATACAGCAGGTTGCCGAGGACGGCTCCCAGGACGATTGCATCTTCATATTTACGAGCACAGTTCATCGTCTTTGTAACAGCTGCAATTCTCGGAACAATACCAATCATACAAAGAAAGGCAAGAAAGCTTCCGGCAATGATCAGTCCTGAACTAAAGCCAATGATCATGCGCAGTATTCCATTGAGAACACCCATCACTCATGTTCCTCCTTTTTACGGTCAGCCCCTATAATAAACGTTTCATTGACATCTTTTTCATATAGACGCATCTGTACTTCAAATGGCGTCGGTTCATCGGAAAATGTCTTTTTCGCCGCATGATTAAAGAATACGATAATCCCCACTGCCAGTCCTATCGAGTAACTGATTTCTAACATTCCAGGACCTGCCGATTTTTTCCCCGTCAGACACTCATAGACTTTCGCAAACAGCTCTTCAATTTCGACGTCATTGTTATACGCCATGATTGAAATTGCCGCGCCAAAAAAAGCAACCAGACAGACAAAGAGAATCTTCGCATTTTGCTGCCATTTATTTGCTTCTGATTTCGCTTTATAATATACAATAAAGTCAGTTTCTCCCAGATTGATCAGTTCAATTTCCTTATCGACTGATTTTATTTTCTCTAATAGATTGACAATCGAAAAGACTTCTTTTGCATCCGTACCTTTGGGAAAATGATAAAGTTTCAGGTTTTCAACCTGATATGTGATCTCCGGACTGCTGCAATATACTTCACCGATGTCCTTTACGATTAGATCGCGGTGCTTGACGCAAATACTTTCTTCTCCTTTAAAATATACATTCATAACGAATACCTCAATTTTTAAAAATCTTAAAATTAGTATGTACAAAAGAAAAAAGATTATTACAACATCTTGCTGCAATAATCTTTTTCAAATTATTTTTTATTGGAACGAAAATTCCCACAACCGGGATTCTATTTTATCATTCCATATAACCTCATAAGAAACCGACGGATCGGAATCAGATTGATCCAGATATGTTCAAAAAATTCCCACCAGAAATCTCCAGGAGCAATTATTCTGTCTTTTCTCCGTACTTTCGTAACAATAGCAAAGATCTGTTCCTCCCTGATTCCACGCTCAATCTGTGTCTGTGCATCACCTACAATATCATATCCATTTTTACATACCCTGCATATGCGGTGCATTACAAACTGTCCATTATCCCTTTCATAAAATACCATATCTCCCTTTTTTAATTTTCGATCTGGCTTTTTAAAAAAAATCATATCTCTCTGGTGGATTAAAAATGGATTCATGCTATTTCCCGAGATAGTCATACTAACTTCTTTTCCCTGTTGTGTCAACTCCCGAAGCATGGATACATATTCCAAAGTATCTACTAATTTCATATACCCCTCCTTATTCCCTCAAGAGATCAAAAGTCCATCGCCATACGACTGGATTCTTCCTCGCTTAGTTCTGTTACACGTGTTTCCATTACCCGGTACACTCTCTGGCACATGTTTAAAACACTCGGACGATGAGTCGTTACAATGCATGTTTTATTTGGCTTTTGTTTGATAATATTTCTTAACACTTTACGCTCTGTCGCCACATCTAAGGCAGACGTTGCCTCATCCAAAAGCAAAATTGGTGCATCTCGAAGTACCGCTCTTGCAATGGCAATTCTCTGTGCTTGTCCCTCAGAAAAGCCTCTTCCTCTCTCTCCAATCTTTGCATCGATCGTATCCGGTATATTTTTTACAAAATCCCATGCACAGGAAATCCTTAATGCTTCTATAATCTCCTCATCTGTTGCATCTTCCTTGACCATACGCATATTCTCAGCAATGGTTCCCGATAAAATTGTATTTCCCTGAGGCACATAAGCAAACAAATGTCTCGTATCCGCATTCATCTCAATTTCCCGTCCATCAGACGCCTTAATTAAGGATTGGCCCTCATCCGGACGAATCAATCCCAAGATCAAGCGGATCATCGTCGTCTTTCCTTCTCCGGAAGGTCCAACCAAAGCCACGATTTCACCTGGCTGTGCCAAAAATTTAGAATCGGTAATCACTCGATTTTCTTTCACATACGAAAAATTCACATTTCTCATCTGTACTGTAAAACCATCCTCTACATAAGCGTCCAAATCATTGCTTTCCGGAATATGAACTTCTTTTGGAAGTTCCACAAGCTCACGGATACGATGTGCTGAGACAGAACTATTTAAAAATGATGGGATGATTGAAATCAGATTATTAAATGCACCAGATAGATTGCTTCTCTGCTGTAAAAACAATGTCATCGTTCCATAGGTAATATCGTGGGTCCACAAACGAAACAGGCAATATCCAAACGCTGTATATTGCACTATCATTCCTAAAATCGACATAAAAATATTCGTTTTAATCGTAAACATGTTATATTTTAAACTGATATCTTTGAATTTTTCCTGCCATTTTCTCATCTTTCTTCCGTACAAAGGAGAAATACCAAACGACTTGATCGTATCAAAATTATAAAATGTCTCGACTTCAAATGTCATCAAGTTACTGCTCATTTCCTTTACCTGCCTGCCATAATCTCTCTGTTTTTTAATCAGAAATTTTGACATCACAAGCATCACCGGCGCACTAATAAACGCAATCAAAGCCATAATGCTATCATAATGCCAGATAACTGCAAAAGTTGCAATGAAGTTATAAACGGCTATGATAATCGTTGGAAGCCAGCTAATCGCATTGCTACTGACAGTATTCACATCTCCATTAAATCGATTTAACACATCACCATTTTTATATTTGCTGATCTCCATCCATTCAGCATCAATAATTTTATCAAAAATATCCGCCTGAATATCATTGTTAATATAAATGCTCAGCTTCGTAGAAATTCGGTTAATCGCGCTGTTAAACACTAAGCTGAACACAGCGCTTCCCAGCACAACAGCTATCAGTATTCCCAGCTTTTCCATCTGGTAACCGGTAATAATATCAATCAGGTACTTACTTGCAACACTGCTGACAAGACCAAGCGACGTACTGAATATACCCAATATGACATAGAAAACA
>JAUNOI010000117.1 GCA_030531165.1 Lachnospiraceae bacterium | reverse complement strand
GAAGCTTATTTTGATCCACTTCATACATGCCAGTGGCTGTTATTCCTTTATTTAACAGCAAATACAATTTACCGGTATGAAAAAGAAAAGCCAGAGGCCGCAAGGATTGTATGCGATAAGATTTACGGACAGTCAAAAACTGTATCCGGTTGTGATTTGTTTTATGAGGTTGAAATGCCGGATGCATTCCATTTTGACCATCCAACAGGAAGTTTTATGGGCAGAGCTGAATATGGAAATGGGTTTTCATTTTCACAGGGTTGCACTGTTGGAAACAATAACGAAGTATATCCGAAGATTGGTAAAAATGTTACTATGCGTACAGGCAGCACAGTTTTAGGAAATTCTCATATAGGAGATAATTGTATTATAAGTGCAGGAGCATTAATAAAAGATGAAAATGTACCAGATAATTCAATTGTAACTGGAAAGAGCCCGAATCTGGTTATTAAGCCATTATAAAGGAGAATATTAAAATGGAAAAATTAGCTATAAATGGTGGAACGCCAATTAGAAAAACTAAGATTTTTTATGGTCATCAGTGGGTTGACGAAGAAGATGTTTCTGCTGTAGCAAATATTCTTAGAGGGGATTACCTTACTTGTGGACCAGCAGTAAGTGAGATGGAACGTTCACTTGAAAAATATACTGGTGCAAAATACGCAGTTGCTGTTTCTAATGGTACCGCGGCACTTCACTGTGCTTGTATCGCAGCTGGAGTAGGATCTGGTGATGAAGTAATTACAACACCGATTACGTTCGCTGCTAGTGCAAACTGTGCTTTATATTGTGGTGCAAAGCCTGTGTTTGCTGATATCAATCCAGAAACTTATAATATTGATACGGAAAGCATCAGAGCACATATTACAGACAAAACAAAAGCTGTTGTAGCTGTTGATTTCACAGGACAGGCAGTTGATGTGGAAAAAATTCGTGCAATCTGTGATGAGTTTAATTTAATATTCATTGAAGACGCAGCACACTCTATTGCAACTAAATATAATGGTCAACAGGTAGGTTCGCTGGCGGATATTACTACATTCAGTTTTCATCCAGTAAAGACAATTACTGGCGGGGAAGGTGGTGCGTGCCTGACTAATGATGAGGTATTATATAAAAAATTAGTATTGGCACATACTCACGGAATTACACATGATGAGAGTATGATGGAAGGTGCACCTCATGAAGGTTCATGGTACTATGAAGAAATCTCACTGGGTTATAACTACAGAATAACAGATTTCCAGGCAGGATTGATTACAAGTCAAATGAAAAAACTTGACAAATTTGCTGCTCGGAGAAAAGAAATTGTTAATAGATACAATGAAGCATTTAAGTCAATCCCAGAGATTATTGTTCAGAAAGAGATTCCTGAATCGGATACATGTAGACATCTGTATATTATTAGATTAGATTTAGACAAACTTAATTGTTCAAGAAGAGAATTCTTTGATGCGATGAGTGCAGAAAATGTACAGTGTCAGATTCATTATGTTCCAGTGTATTGGTTCCCTTATTATCAGCACCTTGGTTATGAGCATGGATTATGCCCACAGGCAGAAGAAGTTTATAAAGGAATAATGAGCATTCCTCTTTATCCTAAAATGACAGATGAAGATGTCGAAGATGTAATCAAGGCGGTTAAAAAAATAGTTGAGGCATATAAGAAGTGAAAGATATGAATTCAAAGCAAAACGCTATTGCAATTATTACTGCTCGCGGAGGGAGTAAACGTATTCCACGTAAGAATATTAAAGAGTTTTGTGGATATCCAATCATTAGATATTCTATTAAAGCTGCAGTAGATAGTGGAATGTTCCAGGAAGTCATGGTTTCAACCGATGATATGGAAATAAAAACTATAGCAGAATCCTATGGTGCTAAGTGTCCATTTATGAGAAGTGAAGCAACATCAAATGACTACGCAACAACAGCTGACGTGATCAAGGAAGTTTTAACCAATTACAAAAGCATGGGCAGAACATTTGATAAGTATTGTGTGATTTATCCTACAGCTCCGTTTGTTACAGGAGATATTCTTCGTAAAGCTTTTGAAGTATTAGTAAAGGAGCAAGCAGATTTTCTTACTCCTGTTGCACAATATAATTTTCCAATACAGCGTTGCTTCTGCATATCTGATGGAAAATTAAAAAAGAAATGGCCGGAATACCAAAATGTACGAACACAAGACCTTGAGCCATTGTATTATGATGTGGGACAGTTTTATATAGGTGATTCAGAAAAAATTTTCTGCGTACCTTATGAAAAACGCAATATGACAGCATTGGTTTTGCCGGAGGATATTGTTCAAGACATAGATACGTTAGAAGATTGGAATAAAGCAGAAGAAAAATTTAGGAAGATGAACAAATGAAGTTAAATGATTATCTTAAACAAGGAAAGTCATACATTATTGCTGAAATGTCGGCTAACCATGGTGGAAGTAAGGAAAGAGCACTAGATATCGTTGACGCTGCCGCAAAAGCTGGTGCTGATTGTCTTAAAATTCAAACATACACAGCAGATACAATGACATTAAATAGTGATAAACCATATTTTCAATTAACAAAAGGTCATTGGGCCGGTTATTCGAGATATGCCCTTTACGAAGAGGGAACACTGCCATGGGAGTGGCAAGCGGATATAAAAAAACGTTGTGAAAAAAATGGAATAGATTTCTTATCGACAGCTTTTGATTTTTCTTCAGTGGATTTTTTGGAATCATTAGGAGTTGAGTGCTATAAAGTTGCATCGTTTGAACTTACAGATATTCCACTGTTGCGTTATATAGCTAAAACCGGTAAAACTATGATTATTTCTTGCGGAATGGGAACAAAAGAAGAAATAAGTGAAGCTGTTGCTGCTGCAAGAGAAGAAGGAAATAATAATATTATTTTGCTCAAGTGTACAAGTGAGTATCCTGCAAAATATGAAGACATGAATTTAAATCTTATTAAACTTATGAAAGCGGATTTTAAATGCCATGTCGGTTTGTCAGATCACTCTCTAGGAGACACAATCGCTGTTGGAGCTGTAGCAATGGGTGCGGCTGTTATTGAAAAGCATTTTTGTATAACCAGAAAAGATAAAACTCCCGATTCTGATTTTTCAATGGAAGAACAAGAGTTTTGTGAGATGGTTAGTAATATTAGAAAACTTGAAAGTGCCCTTGGGAATCCAGTTTATCAGCTCAGTGAAACAGAAACAGCTGGAAGGATAAATAGACGTTCGTTGTTTATCAAGTCTGATATAAAAAAGGGGGAAGCTATTACTATAGATAACATTGCTATAGTACGTCCTGCACATGGCCTACATCCAAGATATTATTATGATGTATTGGGGAAAATCGCTGTTAAAGATTTAGAGGCAGGAGATCCACTGGAGGGAAATGATTTTGAATGATCCAAAAATTACCTTTAATAATTTATTATATACGGATTATACCTTAAAGGTTTTGGACTGGCGAAACCAAGAATATGTAAGAAATAATATGATAGACAGTTCTGTAATCCCTTTGGAAAATCATAAAAGGTATATTGAAAAACTTAAAAATTCTGATACGCAAGAAGTATATATCGCATTTCTCGCAGATGCGCCATTAGCTGTTATGACATTTGTAATCACGGATGATTTTGTTGAGTCTGGCTCCTATCTGGTAAATGAAGAAGACCTTGGAAAAGGATACGGAGTGATTACAGGGTATGCTCGTTTTGAATACATTTTTAATAATTTTCCAAATCGTAAAATGCGAACGATAATATTAGAGCACAATAAAAAGAATATTAGTCTTCAGAAAAATTTTGGATGCTTATATGAAGGTATGACT
>JAUNOI010000116.1 GCA_030531165.1 Lachnospiraceae bacterium | reverse complement strand
GAGGTGATTAAAATAAAATGTCCTGTTTGTAATGAAGAAATGGAGTACGGTAATATTAAGACCAATGAAGAGACAGGAGTTTATTATTTACCTGCTAACGTTAAAGAAAAAATGTATACACGTAAAGAGATAGTAAAAAGGAATGGTGTTCCTTTGTTTGGACCTTTTTTTACCAGAGCTCATGCTGCTAATATAGGATGTTGGCATTGCAGAAAATGCAAAAAGATTACTATATCTTATTAATGGAATATTAGTGCAACAATATCAGTGTTGAGGAAACGCTTAAAGCCATACTCGATAAGGAAGCGGATGAACTTGTAAACGCCCAGCATAATGCAGTCGTCCTGGCTGCTTTTATCAGGTGTGCGTCATTATTTATGCTTTTACTAGCGCCCCCCTGTCTAAAGGGATAGCATTTTGTCGATTGTTTCTCAGAAACGTTTTATAACTGGTAAAATCCATTTTACTCCAGATATCTGCTCTGAAATATCCCACTTTCCGCATTATCCGATGTTGAAGCATACAAAATTGGCCATGTCCCCTCTGCTGGAGACTGCCCTACCATGTTGAACATGCAGTCTGGTGTGATGGCTTCATCCGTTTTCGCATACAGAAGGATACCTGCGACGTTTCCTCCATTTTTAAACTTGGTTTGATGTCGCTGGTAAAACGGAGAGGCTTATCGCCAGCTATTCGCATATTCCTGAATCTGATACAGCTCAAATTCAACAACGCGATAAGTTTGTATGTTGCTTTTCGCAAAAGGGTCTTCCGCGCAGAAATTGTCAATAGATTCTTCATCATCCAGACGAAGGAGTATAATGCCCCCGCGCCCTCCGGCTTTAGGCCCGGAAGCCAGAATCTTTCCTTCATCGAAAAACCTTTGTATGTATGCATGATGCGCTTCCAAAACCTGATGAAACACCTCATCCGTCGGTATCTCCGATTTCAGATTGCCTTCTAAAAAATAGTACTTCATTACAGTTTCCTTCCATGATTATTGTTTCACACTTGTGATTAAGCCAGATAGGAATCTATGATCTCTATAAGCATCCGCTTCCGCTCGTCTGGCATGGTTTCCAAGACATCTGCCACATTTCGCATATGTTCCGGCATGATCTCCTCCAGCTTCATCCTGCCAGATTCCGTAAGCCCGATCACACATCGCCTCTTGTCGGAGGGGTCCGATTTCCTGTAAATGTAACCCGCTTTATCAAGATTACGAATCACCACCGTCATATTGCCGGAAGTAGATGCCATCTCGTCGATCAGCGTCTGGATCATAAGCTCGCCTTTTTGTGACAAGGTATCCAAAACCCCAAGCTGCATAGGCGTTATCTGGTATTTCTTCAGTACAGTGTTCTCGGCTGTGCGGAGAAAGGATTCCATCTTATGTATGGAAATCAGAACCTTCATGTAAAGCTCTGTTTGATCGTTTGTGTTTCCCCATTCACTCATAAGCTGCATACCCCCGTGACCGGATCACAGTTCATGATCGGTAGCTGGCGGACAAAATAGCTATCGCCCCGATTTTCCCTTACATAAGCACCGGAAGCTGTCAGCTTCTCTACGATTTCTGAAAGTGAATCCTCCTCCAGATTAAAAGCAAGCTTCAATTCATTTTTTGCTACCCGTTCAAACTGCGAGATGAATGCACAGACAGTTTCAAAGCTAGCCTCTTTCTCTTTTACTTCTACTGTGCCATTAGATATTTGCCTGACAGCTGCGAGAAGTCTATCATAGGTCTGATACCCGGAAATCACACCCTGCTTTCCACCATACTCCAACATGATGGTCGGAAAGCCGCTGAGTCCAATTCTCTGACATTTTGCAAGGTCTTCTTCCAGTGCCTGCTTTGCTGACCCATCCTCAAGATGCTTCTGATATTCTACCGTGTCAATGCCCTGTTCCCGTACCATCTCCAGAAGCACTTCAAACCTCCCTGTCATCCGGTCATCCGCATGAGTAGCCTCCCGCATATGAGCAAGAAGCAGATTTGCTTTATCCTCATCGATAAGTTTCACCGCTTCATAAGCTAAGGACATTGGAAGAGTGGTGAAGTCGGAAACCTGCATCTCAGACAAATGTTTCATGGAAAACGGCATTCCCGTCCGTTCCTCGACGGAATGGAACTCCTGATTCAGATGTGCTTTTACCTGAGCAAGCCGTATCTCGGCTGATTCACCAGTGCCCAGCACCTGAGCAGGATCAGGAAGCATTAATCCAAGCACATAGTGGATTTCAATTTGATCTCCCATTAGAAAAGAGAGTTTCTTTAATGCCGGTTCCGTTCCATAACACCAGCTGCACATCGGATCGGTATATTGTGTCAGAATCAATTTGCTCATTTTATTTTCACTCCTCACTAATTAGTGATTTTAATTATATCACTAATTAGTGAAATATCAATAGCCACAGAAAAAAGCCGGTTCCTGAAAACCGACACCCCTGAGAGGGCAATCGTTAATTTATATCAAATTTTGCGTCTTGCTTTCTCATTGCCACTTCTTCTTTGTACTATCAGACAACTTGTACGCAAACTAATGACATCCCGCTTTCAGATCAAGCAGGCTTTTCAGAAGCAATTACAAGATTAATGAAACCTTATATAGAGAAAATTTATATTCTGAACAAACAAGATGCCGAATTTAAATGCAGGCTGATCTACACTATGAAATCAATTTTCTTTGCTATGAACCATAATAGAACAGAGGCTTCTTTACAGGCAGACTATCTCTTCACTCTTACACTGACTATGGTACTCACTAATGTAACCTTTTGATACGAACACCAGGAAAGCATTACACTTGATGAACTACTATCTATAAGCGGAAACCTTATTGCACAAAAAAACTCCCCCTCTTAACTATTTAGAATCAAATAGGGAATTTGTTTCACAATCTTTTCCCAAAACTATTTTGTAGATAACGCTAGAAAGATAAGATTTCTTTACGTCTATGGGTATTTTCCCGATAAGCGCCTAAAATTGGGGCTTTCTGAACTTTGGGTATCCGTATATTCTCTGAATTTGCTATAAGCTACCAAATTGGCTTAGCGGAGCAAAACGAGAATAACGTAGTTACCCAAACATCTGAAAGAACCCTAAAATTCCTATCGTTAAAAAATGCACTCACGCTTGGGTGCATTGTATCAAATTGTGATACGCAAGCCAGACCGGATACCCAATAAATATAATGTCATATTCCTCCATATTTTCTACCGTAGACGAAAGTTCTAGCCTTTCCCCCTTTCTGATCTCTGCGTTAGACTGCAGATATAAACTGGAATAATCCTCTTTTGGTGCAATTTCAAATAAATCTGCTCCAATCTGACCGCTCAAGACTTCCGCAACGCCTTTTGTCGTACCTGAATACGAAAAATACGCCACTAAAACGTTTTTATCATCTTTTGTTTTCATTTCATCCTTGAGCTCATTGACCCGTTCTACACTCAACGATTCATTTGACAAACTTCTAAATCTTGCCGGAAAACGGAACAAATGATAAGCAATAAATAACAGTGCAATAATAAGTACCACAATGACCACTGCAATCAGTCCACCTTTTTTCTTCATTGATCAGCTCTCCTCTTAAATACATTCCATCAGAATTTCATAAATTTCGTCCCTGCTAAGCTCACGTGGATTGCATTTGATAATATTGCAGGTATCCGCCACCTGCCTCAGCACTTCCGGCGTAATTTCCACCGTAGATCCCAGCTGACTCATTTTCGTAGGCAGCCCACATTCCTTGATGAAGTTTTCCAGGGCATCCACACCAGCTTGCGCGGTATCCGCACCAAATACGACCTTTGCCAACCGGGTAAATTTGTCTGGTGCATCCTTTACGATATGACGGTAATAGGCAGGATGGATCACCGCCAGTCCCTGTCCGTGGTTGCAGTCCGTAT
>JAUNOI010000044.1 GCA_030531165.1 Lachnospiraceae bacterium | reverse complement strand
TTCTATTGTTTATCAATAGTTTGTTTTTAGATTAAATGAAGCATGAATTAATACAAGAGCATCTATCCGCCAATAGATGCTCTTTCTATGTATAAATATATTCTTTTTGCACATATTAATTCCAAAGGAGGAATTTATATGAGATTAAAAACTTTAGACTGTATCGCCCTTACTATTGCGATCATTGGTGCTGTCAACTGGGGATTGATTGGTTTTTTTCATTTTAACCTTGTTTCCGCACTTTTTGGCAGTATGTCCTGGTTATCCAGAATCATCTATGCTCTCGTCGGCATATGTGGTTTATATCTAATCACTTTTTACACATCCGGCAACGATCAATCTGATGCATCATAAGAATGGATGAGATCATGACTTTCATCCTTAAGAAACGTGTACCGTCAGGCACACATAAAAATAAGCAGATTTCAAAATGAAATCTGCTTATTTTAAAGATAATACACCATTAGGGACTCGAACCCTAGACAAATAGATTAAGAGTCTACTGCTCTACCAACTGAGCTAATGGTGCATATATCAGATGCGCTGTTTCAACGCGAATATTATTATATCGTATTTATTAAATAAATGCAAGTCTTTTTACGAAAAATATAATTATTTTTTTCTACAACACAAAATTCTCTCTACCTCGCATAATGAATCGATAAATCTTCGAAACTTGCAATTCTCATATGTAAACTGGATCCACTTGATTCTCCATTTTTTTCTCATAAAAATACTCTTTTTATTATCTATATGCAATCAGGCGACAGATTGCCTTTCCCTCTGAAGAAAATTTTTCTTCATATTCCGTCATAATATTGCCTTCCGCAAACTCGCTATGATGAAGATCATAAGTAACATTCTTTATCTTCCAACCGGCCATTGGTACCTGTTCTAACGAAAAATCAAACAAATCCCGGTTATCTGTCTTAAAAATTACGACACCGTCTTTTTTTAATACATGATCATATCTTGATAAAAACTCCTTTGAAGTCAATCTTCTTTTCGCATGCCGTTCTTTCGGCCACGGATCTGAGAAATTCAGATAGATTTGATCGATTTCTTCTTCATCAAACATATCCTGCAAATGTTCTGCATCCATACGGAGAAAATAAATATTATCCCCTTCATACTCTTCTCTTTTCTGCAATGCTCTGATTAATACGCTCGAAAATTTTTCAATACCTATATAATTAATTTCAGGATTTTTTGCTGCCAGCTCTAACAAAAATTTACCTTTTCCCATTCCAATTTCCAGATGAATCGGATGATCATTTCCAAATAGTTCTCTCCATTTTCCTTTTTTCTCTTCTCCATCTTTAATTACATAGGGGTTCATCTCTATATTCTCACGTGCCCCTTTCACATTCCTTAATCTCATACTTTTCCTCTTTCTTCTTTTATAGCAGTCTTTTTATTCTAGCACACAAATTTAAAATTGCAAATCCCCTTAGATTGACTTTTTTCTACATATTTTATACAATAAATAATAGAACGTAAAAAGGAGAAAATTTAATAATGAAAAAAATAAGCATACTGCTCGTCATGCTGCTTACGCTTCAGACAATGGTCTTTCCTGTTTTCGGATCGAACAGCGGTTCTTCCACCGGAAATCTGACAGGCAGCAATAAACCATCCGTAACAGCCAGATCTGCAATTCTCATGGATGCGAATTCCGGTGAGATATTATATGAAAAAAATATCAATACAAAACGCTATCCTGCCAGTATTACAAAGATCATGACAACCTTAGTTGCTATTGAAAATTGTAACTCACTTTATGATACAATTACTTATTCCAAACACGCCATTGATAGTATTGAACCTAGCAGCAGCCAGATCTATATCGAACCCGGCGAAAAATTATCCGTAGAAGATAGTCTATATGCCATTATGTTAGAATCAGCGAACGAGGCATGCAACGGAGTTGCGGAACATGTCGCAGGTTCTATTGAAGGCTTTGCCGATATGATGAATCAGAAAGCGAAAGAACTCGGTTGCAAGAATACACATTTTGTAAATCCAAACGGGTTACATGATGATAACCACTATGTAACCGCCTATGATATGGCATTAATTACAAAGGCTGCCTTAGCAAATGAAACATTCCGCAAAATTGCTTCTACAGTCAGCTATACAATTCCTGTCACAAATAAATGCAAATCTCAAAGACCTTTATGGATGCATCATAAAATGGTAAAAAGAACTGCCTATGTATATGACGGTGTTGAAGGCGGTAAAACCGGTTTTACGATGAAAGCACGCAACACACTCGTTACATGGTGTAAAAGAGATGGTTTAGAATTAATTGCGATCGTTCTACGTGATGATGGAGTCGAAGAATACACCGATACAATTAAATTATTTAATTATGGATATAAAAACTTTAAGTCCTACAATCCGTTAAGCACAAATACATACGATGGTTTTTCTTCTGACTCTGACGATACAATGATACAATCTGCCAGCAGACTTACTCCATATCAGGTTACGATCGACGGCAATACTTCTTATTCCGTCATTACGAACAAGAATACGAATATGGAGGATCTTGATATCACGTATTCTTATAATAAAAAGAAAAAATGTAATTCTTTAGATGTTTTATATAATAAAAAGAATATTGGTTCCGTACCTTTTACATTGACGATAACAAATTAGAAAAAGGTCCTGCAAATGCAGGACCCCTTTTTATAATTTAGGCACAATTACTTTTAAAGCTTTTTCAATAATCGAAACATCGATAGATGTTTCTTTTGTCAGATTCTCTTCTAACAATTCTCCATCATAGTCAATCGCGATCTCATCGCCTTCCGTCAGTTCAATATGAATATTTTTTGTTTGAAAATATTCTATATCAGGATGTTTGTAATGTTCTCCCTGAATAAACTTAATTAATGCATCTGGTGTACTAAACGGAGAAATTCTCTTTAAAATCAACACATCTAATTGTCCGTCAGATACTGATGCTAATGGCAATGCCTTTTCCATACCACCGACACTTTTTGTATTCGTTATTAAAAATACGATTGCATCCGTTTCATCATAATATTCTTCACTTTCTACTTTCAACTTTAAACCGCTCTTTGTCATCTGCTTTGGAAGTTCGAGTAAAAATTCTGTATAATATGCCATCTTTCCCATCGTAGCCTTTTTATCTTTTGGAACTTTGTATGCAATATCCGTTAACATTCCTCCAGCAACTACATTAATAAAATATTCATCATTTATTTTACCGAGATCGACATCCTTACATAAAAATTTTTCAATCATCGAAACAAAAGATTCTGCTTCCTGGGGTAAATTCAAATAATTTGCAAAGTCATTGACTGTTCCGGCAGAAATGACTGCTAATGGTATATGGCTATTGCTTAAATACAATCCTGATGCTACTTCATTTAAAGTTCCATCTCCCCCAACCGCTACAACAAAATCAAATTCATTTGGTTTTAAAATAGATGCACGATTCTTGGCATCGTCTTTCTTTTTCGTATAAAATACTTCTGCCGAATTCGAAATTCCTTTCATAACCAATTTACCGATAATCGATTCAACAGTTGACATAATATTCTGCCGGCCGGAAGAAGGATTAATAATAAAAAGCCCTTTTTTCATCTGGATTCCTCCTAATTTGTGTCTTATTATATCTATCATAAACTATGCGAGAAAAAGCTATCGAAATTCGAAAGCGTACTTATTATAATACATTTTTATAAACTATGCAAAAACTATTTTTCATTTTATTCTGGGCCTTCTTGCTGTTTCCCTATAATTTCAGTATAATGAATGATATATAAATACAACTTGAATAAATACCTTTATCCTTGTGTATTTCTCAAGTCCGAGATATAAAGGAGACACCTGTTATGGGAAGACAATCTACAAGAGAGAATAAGAATATCTACCAAATATGCCGTGAAGAACAAAAATTGACACGTGAAAAAGCCAGCGAATTAATGACCGGCATGTCTGCCTCCAGAATTGAAAAAATCGAATATGAACTTCAAGAACCGACACCATATGACATTATTCAAATGGCTGACTGCTATAAAAGACCAGATTTATGCAACTACTACTGTTCTCACAAGTGCTACATTGGCGATCGATACGTACCGGAAGTGGAAATATCAGAGTTATCGAATATTATTTTAGAGACAATTGCCAGCTTAAACGAAATTAATCCACTTACCAGCCGCCTGATCCAAATTGCGCGAGATGGAAAGATTACTGATGACGAAATCAAAGATTTTGCATTTATCAGCAAAAAACTGGATGAAGTCTCCCTCGCCATTGATTCTTTGAATCTATGGGTAGATAAAACAGCCGGTGAGAAGAACATTAATATTGCACTTTTAAATGCTGAAAAGGCAAAACTTAAGTAATAAAACGGCCAGATCCATTTTCATTTTCCTATACAGAACCGAATGAAACACGCTCTGCGAGTTTCATCGGTTCGCGTGCGGCGGCAAATGGAAATGCGAGCATTTCCGCTTGCCTTGTGCCTTCGCGTAAAATAAAGAGGAATACAATCTTCATTCAAAAAAAGATTATATCCTCTTTTTCTATTTATTATTTATTATTTTTAATGATACTCTTCATTCAGATTTCAGCGTTCTCAGTCTGATTTCTACTCATCTAAAGTATTTGTTGCTTCATCCAAGGAAGAGGTTGGAGCTACAGGGCTCATCAAAACTTTTCCGGTTCCTCTGTATACATTTACAAGTCCTTCACCGCTGACTGCTGAACCTACAAGTGTTTTTGTAGTCCTTTCTACCGTAAAATCAAGATTGGAAGACCAGCATACTGCAAGATTTCCATCGATTTTCAACTCGTCATCTTCCAAATCAATTTCAATCAATTCATCTTCCGGAACATTACTTTCCAAAGCAACAACTCCTCTTCCATGAAGACTGAGATTAAAAAGGCCTTCGCCGCCCATAACCGCAGATGATACATTTTTCCTTGCTACCACTTTATTTTTTACGTTTGAATCACATGCGAGAAACATACCATCTTCAATCGTCATTCCTGAAGAACCCCACTTCGATACATCCTGAAGAATAATATATTTATAAGTAGGCTCAAGAACCAAATATCCTTCTCCAACATATTCTGGTTTCACTGCTGATTCTTTTGTCATAGCACCTTTGATTGCCTTTCCAAATAAATCTCCGATTCCTTTTACTCCAGTGGTTGCCTTTACATTTCCGCCCATCCACTGCATAGTACCCGCCTGAATAATAGCCGAATGATCCTTATTTATTTCAATTACAACCTGTCTTCTTCTCACATTCATCTTACTCATAAAATATTCATTTTCCGCATTGATCGGAGATACACTGGTATCCCGCATATATTCAAGAACATGGAAATTATCTGCCGTTTTGATAAATTGTCTGTTTTCATTTTGTAAATTTACGATCTTCATTATAAAATCCTCCTTATATTAGTATTCCCTCTGATACATAAATACCTTATAATTGTCGTTTTATTTTTAAGCTGCCAAAATGATGTGATCCTTATATAATTTAATTATAATAGAATCTTGATTCTAAATAAATCATCGAATTAGAGAAATAACCCAATTTATTTCTCCTTATACAGCTATATGAAACAGACTTTGCGAGTTTTCCTGTTCGTGTGCGGGAATAATTACTATTCTCGAGCTCAATATTATCATAACGTCTTACACCGTGTGAGAGTCAATACTTTTTCCTTCAATATGGAACTTTTCTTTGTCCAATATTTTAATGACTTTTGCCGGATTTCCCACTGCAACAGCATAATCCGGTATATCTCCGGTTACCACAGAACCGGCGCCGATTACAGCATACCTTCCAATTTCTACTCCTGGTAACACAACCGCATTTGCCCCGATCCAGGCACCTTCTTTTATATGAATTGGCTTACAAAGTAAAATCTGTCGATCATAGACATCATGATTATTAGACAACAGACTAACATTTCCCGCAATCTGAACATAATCATCTATCGTAATACTGCCTCGAGCCATCGCAAGTAAATGACTGTTTATAAAAACATTTTTTCCTATGACTAGTTTGTCAATGGCAGCTCCATTTAATGGTGCAACCACATAACTGCCTTCACCAATCCTATCTTGAAAAATCTCTTTTAGTATTTTTGCATATTCCGGTGTAGCAGGCATAGTGTGATTAAATCGAAAAAGTAACTGGGTCATTTTCTGATATTCTTTTGCATCATCCGGTTCTGTTAAGCGCATATCATATTTTTCTTCTTTACAAAGCATCTATCAGTCCTCCATTTAAATATGAACCTAATCTTTATCCTCTCTATAATCTGCTGTATTCTTCATCAGAAACAGGTTCACACCATTCACTTTGGCATTCTGTTCCCGGTACTTCCACTGCGATATGAGAAAACCAGCTATCTGCTTTCGCACCGTGCCAATGTTTTACATTTGCCGGAATTGTGATCACGGTTCCCGGCACAAGACTTACCGCACTCTTTCCTTCTTCCTGATACCAGCCTTCACCAGCTGTACAAATCAGGAGCTGACCACCTCCGGTCTTTGCATGATGGATATGCCAGTTATTCCTGCATCCTGGCTCAAAGGTTACATTTGCAAGAAATACAGTCTTTTCCGGATCTGTCAGCGGATTGAGAAAAGAGTCTCCGCTGAAATACTGTGCATATGCCGTATTTTCTGCTCCAATACCAAATACATTCATCTGTTCAAATTCCTTTTTATCTGAAATCCTCATAATAATCCTTCCTTTCTTAGAACAGCTCTTTCATCCATTCTTTTATCTGTCTATATTATATCTTCCATTTTTTTGACTGGGAATCTCCGATATGTTATTATTGTATAAACTTAAAGTTTATAGATATTCAGGAGAAAGCTTATGTATAATCCACTGCTTAATACTTTTATTACTGTGACTGACTGCGGAAGCTTTACAAAAGCTGCGGAGCGTCTATATATTTCAACAACTGCTGTTATGAAACAGATGAATGTCCTGGAAAAACATCTGGAGTTGAAACTGATCGAAAGGACTCCTTCCGGCGTCCATCTGACAACTGCAGGAGAAGTGATTTATCAGGATGCAAAATTTATGATCGACTACTCAAAAAAATCCATTGCAGCCGCCAAAGCTACAATCCATACCTATGACACTACATTCTGTGTAGGGACCTCTTTACTAAACCCGGCAAAGCCTTTTATGGATCTGTGGTATCGCGTAAATAAGGATTTTCCTAACTACAAACTCCATCTGGTACCTTTTGAAGATAATCACGAAGGAATCTTATCCGAAATAAAAAAACTGGGCACAAAATTTGATTTTTTAATTGGCGTTTGTGATTCTAAGACATGGCTTTCGATGTGCCAGTTTCTGCCTCTAGGCAAATATAAGAAAATGATAGCTGTTTCAAGAGAACACCGACTTTCATCAAAAAGACTGATCCGTATAGAAGATTTGTATGGAGAGACATTAATGATGGTTCCACGCGGAGATTCCGGTGTAAACGATATTATTCGTGATGATCTGGAAAAGAATCATCCAAGAATCCGAATTGAAGATACTCCTCAAAATTATGATTTAATGGTATTTAACCGATGTGCTGAAACAGACCGTGTACTTCTTATGACCGAATGCTGGCAGGAAGTACATCCAGGACTTGTGTCCATTCCCGTAGACTGGGACTATAGTATCCCCTATGGACTTCTTTATAGTAAAGATGCACCAGAGGATGTAGTGACATTTGTAGAAGCAGCAAAAATACTGTCCCTGAAAGAATAATGAATTTTGTTCTTGAAAAATCGCTTAACTGAGAATAATTAAATACCTCGCAGTTCATCAATCATGGCACTTCTTCTCGGATAACGCTTCCTGTAGGAATCTGCAAGAATGGCTGCTTTTTCCTTGCCTCCCGGATATTTTCTCATCCATTTCAGGTACTTTGCAATATATCGGTAGTCGCTTCTCTTTTTACCGCATTCTACAGAATCATCAGCAGCTTTTACAAGAACGGCAAGGCATCTTTCCGGATAACGCTGGATAAGTTCTGCTTCGTAATGTTCCAGATAAGTTGGACCCCCATGCTCAACACCCGTCATAATCAGATCATACCGTCCTTGTTCCTCATACCAAGTAAGTGGCCTGCAATCTGCCGGTGAGAAGGCCGAAAACAACTGATTAGCTGTCTCCGTCCAAGTATCTGCAGGAATCAATGCCCTATACTCTTCCCATATTTTCATATTGCCAATCTTTATTCGAAGAAGTTTCTTAATCTGTGCCGCATACTCCTCCTGCATACCAAACTGTTTATACAGATCTTTTAACTTGACATTATAATCTTCCCGATCCCAGCTCTGTTCAACGGAGTCTACCAGAGCTTTATAAATTGCCAGACATTCCTCCTGATTTCCGTATTCCAGTTCAATCTTAGCCAGTAATTCTCGCGAATTATTCCGCTGAAGATCCTTTGCATATTCTCGAATTTCCTCAATTGGTCGCTTCTGCTCTCCGTATATATGCAAAATATAGTCTTTATAACGATAGATATCATATATTGCCCAAGATTTTTCCTTGACCAATTCTTCCTTCTCTGCAATTCTGCTATTAAGAAACTCAAGTTTCTTTTCAAGAAGTTTCGGTTCTTTGAAGTGGTCCATTATATATTCCAGAAGGGAATCTTCCATATAGTCGATCACAGATCCATCCATCTTCTTCAGAAACCAATTCAACATATTAAAGTGTGGAATATCCGGATGTTCTCTTTCATAAATCTTATTCCAGATTTCAAAGATAGAATAATAGATAAATCCCTGTGTCTCTCCATTCGAATCATCCTTATCTGTCTTTGCCCACTTCAAATAGGCTGTACAAACCAGATCGAACAATTCTTTATCTCTATATTCACGAAGTAAATCTTTTGCTGCACGGTCGAGAAATCCTTCTACATCGTAAGCAAGGTTGCCGCATTGACGCCAATCTGAAAAGCCACGTGTAGTATTGCGGCGAAAGATGTCTGTCAGTTCAATTTTGTATTCTTTAAGTGTCATGCCCTATTCACCTTCAACTAAAATTCCAAATCTCATATCCCTGCCGTCTGGCTGAATCATAAACCGGCTGCATATTTTTCTGCAGGATATTATAGAATTCTTCCTTTGTATTACCGGGTCTATATAATTCTTGACCAGCCCAAATAGAATGCAGGTTATCACGATAACACGCTTCAAAGCGCTTATGTAGTTCTTCTCTCTCGTGAATGAGAAGATACATGCTATATTGGTTCGCTGCAAAGGTTATGAAGAACGGATCCCATTTCGGAAGCTTATTACTTTTTGAGGAATTCAGGGAAGAATCCATCGGCATTAGGTTCCACAGTTCATCATTCATAACAAACGACCATGGAATAAAATGATCCACATCATACTGCTTTGTGGCAATCGGATTACCGGTGAATACATCACGTACTTCACGGACATCCAAAATCCCCTCCCAAAGCTTACGAACATTATTCAGCTTCCGCATCTTTTCATCCATCGGTGCAAGCTTATAGATAAGACCCGGAACTTCCGGATTATTATTCTGCAGCCATTTCACCTTCTCATACTGAATCCATCCAAGAATGTTTACCGTGTTGTCCTGGATCATCCGCATCCAATCGGAATTGAAATAAATTTCCTTTTTCAGTTTACTACTATCCCCAAAGGTGTAAGGCAAGCGAATTACAGTACTATCGATCCACCTGATATACTCTGTCAGCCTGCGGATACTTCTCCAGGGAACTTCCTCAGCACTTTTCGAGAAGAAACCAGCCAAGGCACGCCCTGGAACCATATTAGTCAGCTGTTCCTTAGCAAGTTTCAGGTCAGCATTGTGCTCCCGGATTGCATTTTTGATTTCCACTTTGGATGCATTTGCCGGCAGATCACTGAGTTCTGTCAGTTTAAGAACAGCACGTTCCAGACCGTCTCTGACAAGGCCATCTGCCTGCATGCCACTAAGGTGAATATGAAATTCTCTTACGGAATACCAGGCATTGCAGATCATCTCATCGATAATCGCATCAAAGGTTGTATCCTGAGTTCCCTCAGAAATAATATCCACGATCGCTTCCAGCCAGTAAAATTTATAACAGTAGGAAGGATCCTTCATCATTTGAGAAAAGCCCTCAATATCCAAGGTGTTATGGTATTCTCCATTGATATTTAATAAATATCCGATTTGCGGAATATCAAATTGAGCCATTTCTCATCGCCCCTTTCTGATCTGACATCACCGGTAATCCAACAATCTTCTATCGTAAGCTCCGGTATCCCATTTATGAATTCCTGAAATGTATCTTCCCTAAAGTCTGTAAAATAACGTCCGTTACGCTCTCCCTCAAAATCACCGTATTTAAAGGAAGTGTAAATTACGCCGGTACCTTTAAGCGCATTACACATTTTTTGAATTACCGGAAGCAGCTCATTCTTTGGCAAATATCTTCCATGTACCATCGTCAAGCTCCGCATAATCAATCGTATAATAAATACTATCAAGATTATTATACTTCTCAATCAGCTCTTTTGGTGGAAGCGGTGCATATATTGCTTGTGCTGAATTTCTGCTTATGGTTGCAACCTCATGATTGATGTAGAATACCCTATACTCATTGGTTCTGCCATTATATCTTTTTAAACTCAGGAATTCCTTGATGCATATACCACCAGTAAGTAATTCACCTCGGTATTTATAAAACACTTCCATCCATCGATCAAATGACTCTTGATTTATTGACTGATCAAAATACTGCGGAAATTCAGTTCCTTTAACCGATTTCACGAAGTCTTTAACCATAAAGCGATCAAATGACTTCTTCAATTGCTCAATGTCAAGCTGCTCATGAAGCAGGTATACTTCCATCTTTGCTGTATCTGCTTTCAAAAGCGGATATACATTAGTGAAGATATGCATCAACTTATACTGTTCCGGCTCAGTCACTAATCTGATATTTTTCTCTAACAGCTTTTCATAAAATAGTTTATACTGTTCCGGTTTCATCATCCAGCCCCTATAAACTGCCTGCCGTATCTCCTCCGGAACCCCTTTAACGATAAGCTTCCCTTCATTAAACCATTTATCATAGCTGAACAGAGCTATATCAAATAGCCCTGTTGAAACCACTGCATCGTATTCTGCTTGTAAATCCTCATCCACTTTGTTTACGCTGAAAAAACTAGATGGGAATAAGATTAAATCTACCATATCCATCACCATTAATCAGAAATCTGTGATTTTCTCCTTAATCCGAATTCCTTTTCCATAAAGATATCTGCACACCGAAAGAAATCATTATGATCTTCAAATGTACAATTACCATGATTAACGTGTACACCTTCAGGAGTCCAAGAACAAACAAATGGATAAAACTCACCCTCTTCATTTCCTTTTTCGATACAGTAATATCCTAATTTTTCAAACTTCTCATCAAAAAACAGATAGTTGCAATAACATAAGGGTTCTTCTTCAGGTTCCGGAAATATGATTTTCAACATCATAACAGACTCTGCTATACGTGCTGCATCAATAGTAAAATCATCTTTACTATACGGATTTGTAACTTCTTCGCCAGAAAAAATCTCATCTATCACTCCAAATAAAACATCTTTGTCATTAAGGATAATTCCAATAAACTGAACCTTGTCTTCAAAGAATAATTGGGGAAGTATACAATGTTCAAACTGATATCTAACTCCATGTCAATCCATTCTAATACCCCCTATCTTTCCAGATCTCGTTTTGATACTCTGCAGATTACTCCAGTTGGCATCACATACATTACCTTTGCATAGGCCTTCTTTCCAATACAATCATACAGGCGGCCAGCACTGATGCTTTCACCTACAACTGTATGTACACTATTTGCGACGTGACCAATATCTCCAAGACCTTCCAGTCTCACAACAATTGCTTCCTTGTCATATTTGTTATCTGGTTCCTTAACCAGCTGAACTCTCATACCAGGCTTCAGCAAGTCCTTACCGTGGTAATACTGTGTTCCTGTCAGTGTGATATATGTCTTACTCATTTTATTCATTCTCCTTTATCAAATATCTGAAATACTCATTCAAATCCGCCCATTCAATCCTGCTCTCTGGCATTTCATCTGCAATGGTCTTAAACAAAGGAAGTGTATCTTCGATATAATCATTCAATACAGTAACTTTCTTTGCCATACCCATCTCCGGAAGTTCTCGCTTCATTTTCAACAAACGATCAACTTCTGGCTTAATCGCCGGATCTAATTCTGCTTTTATTAAATCGGAGAAAAGCATTGGCGGTGCTGTTTTCTTGTCAATTACCCATTTTGCCGCCAAAATAGGTCGCAGCACGTAAAGATACTTCTTAATTCTAACCTCATCACCGTGTAAGTAATTTCTGTAATTTCCCTCAGCCATATGCCAGTAGTGATACAAGCTCTTCTTTGGTGAAAAATATCTCTTACTAAGCACTTTCAATTCCTCAAATTGCTGACTGGTTTTATATACGATCGGTGAAGCACACCACTCAAAAACAGTAGGATTTGAATTGTGAAGTAACTGCAATGTTTTCTTAAGGTCCCAACCATTGATATCAAGAATATCATCCAGCTGCCACTCAATTACATCTCTTGTTTTCTCCAATCTCAGATATTCATCTTCCGGACGAAAATAGATAAATCGCACATCATAATCGCTGTCTGGAGATGCAAATCCCCATGCACGACTACCTGATTCAATCGCAGCGATGATCTTAACATTCTCTCTTGATTCAATTTCTAAAAGTTTCTCTTTAATAATCTCTTGCATGTTGCACCTCCTTATCCTAGTTATCTCATAATTGTTGTCCCTAAATACGGACAGCCACAAGCACTTCATCCAGGATTCGAACCTGGATCAACCGGTTCGTAGCCGATCATTCTATTCCTTGAACTAATGAAGCATAACGTTTGCGGATGGATTCGAACCATCGGTGCAATCACTCGCACACCACCTTAGCAGGATGGCACCTTAAACCAACTCGTACACGCAAACATATAGTGGGCAGGGTTGGACTCGAACCAACGTAGACCGAAGTCGGCGGATTTACAGTCCGCTGCAATTGCCACTATGCGACCTACCCATGGGGTGACTACCGAGAATCGAACCCGGATTTTCAGAGCCACAATCTGATGTACTAGCCTTTATACTATAGCCACAGTGATCCCCGTCGGACTTGAACCGAGCATCCCAGCCTTGAAAGGGCTGTGTCCTGACCTTTAGACTAGGGGACCATGAGCGGATTCTTATTTGGAATCCGCTTTATCTTTATTTACTATTCATGCGCTGATTTTCGCCTGAATCTCTTCATCAACGATAAGAATATCGTCAATCTTTACTTGCAGAACTGCAGCCAGCACAACCAGATTATCAATGGTTGGCATCGCAGCTCCATGCTGCCATTTGTAAATTGCCTGAGGCGTTCCAAATCCGAAAACATCCTGAAGATCTCTTACGGAAATTCCAGCAGCCTTTCTAAGCATCTCAATATTCTTTCCCGTTGCCACCATATCGATGGTTGGCATAACAAACATTTTGTCCTCTCTTTCCGGCCTTCCAACCGGCGCAGAGCTAGTCGGATGCCTTAAAATTGTATATAGGTTTCATTACGTCAATGACATCTACAGATTCACGGATGACATCGATGATATCTTCCAGTGATTTATATGCCATTGGTGCCTCGTCCAATGTGTTTTTATTTACAGAAGTTGTATATACCCCTGCCATTTCTTTCTTATACTCGTCCATACTAAGCTCACTCTTTGCTTTTGTTCTGGACATAATTCTTCCTGCTCCATGAGGTGCAGAATAATTCCATTCAGGATTTCCTTTACCTATTGCAAGAACACTACCATCACGCATATTGATTGGAATAAGTACCTTTTCACGTGCATGGGCAGCGATGGCTCCCTTTCTCAGGATCATTTCCTCTGTATCAATATAGTTGTGAATTGTATGGAATCCATCTGTTCCAGTCATTCCTGTTCTTTCCAAAATAATCTCAGCCATTTTCTCCCTGCTTCTTCGAGCAAAATTCTGACAGATTTCAACATCATGGAGGTAGTCCTCTAAGTATTTACCAGACAAGTAACAAAGATCCTCCGGCATAGAAGGCTGACTTTCATAAACCTGAAAATGTAATACCTTTAACGCGTCCTGAATTTCTTTTCTTCTTCCCTGTTCCTTATATGTTCTGATGATTTCATCTCTCTTCTCGAAATACTCACCGTAACCTCTGTCCAAATCTACTGCAAGCTTCTGATAAAGTTCAGCAACCTGTTTGCCAAGATTTCTGCTACCCGAATGAATAATTAGATACTTTGTACCGTCGGAAGCTTCATCAATTTCGATGAAATGATTGCCGCCACCTAAAGTACCAAGAGATCTTGCAAGTCTTCTGGAATCTTTTAAACTTCTGTAGCAACGAAGTTCTGTTAAATCAAATCGCTCCTGACGACCATCCCAAACGTTTTTTCCTGACGGAATAAAATGACAGGCCTCATCAAGTTTTTCAAAATCTATATCTATTCTTCCGATATTAACCATATACATACCACAGCCAATATCTACTCCAACAACATTAGGAACCGCTTTATCAACGATTGTCATTGTTGTTCCTATCGTGCAGCCTTTTCCCGCATGTACGTCTGGCATAATACGGATTCGAGAATTCTGCGTCATTGGATAATCACACATTCTTCGAATCTGAACTATCGCCTCAGTCTCAATGACCTTTGCGTAGCAGATAGCTGTACTTACCTTTCCTTTAATTTCTAACATCTTTCCATTTCCTTTCTCACATTGAACATAGTACACAAGGAGGGATTCGAACCCTCATGCCTTCTGGCGTCTGATCCTAAGTCAGGTGTGTCTTCCAGTTTCGCCACTTATGCGTAAAGTACACCTGGAGAGATTTGAACTCTCACGTCTTGTGACAGCGGAGCTTAAATCCGCTGCGTCTGCCAATTCCGCCACAGGTGCATGCGATGAAGTAAAACTTTATCCGCTGATTAGCAGTCGCCAAATGTCCAATTGTGCGAGCACATTGTCCACCTGGCTCGTTGCTATAACAAAAAAATACCGCCTACCCGAGTTCATCTAAGGTAAGCGGTACGCTAAAGCATGTTTATATATCTGGTTATGGGATCAACTCCACCCAGGTTCATTAACACAATTCATTCGTTCCAACCTATCCTTAAATGGACATGCACAATCATAGCCCAGTTCTTTCTTCTCGAGCTGCGCATAACGGTGTTGACTATTTAAGCTGAATAAACGAATCATTGCTGTCATGTCTTTTTCCTTTCTGGCCCACTGCGGACCGCTTTTTTCTTTCTGCCAATAGAATAGCACGGTTTTTTATGAATGTAAATTATACTGGTGGTATAAAATTGTTGATGTCAAATTTTTGTGCATCAATTCATTTCCACAATTATTTTAGCCATTGAAAAGCACCAGCGAGCATTTCTAATTCCTCGCTAGTGCTTATACTGTTATTATTTCATTATGCTGCTTTAACTTTTTTTGTTTGATATGTTGCATGATTACGTAAATGGTTAGGTACACGGTACACTGTAACTAACACAGAAACATCCTTATAATCTGCAAAACAGTATACCATTTCTCCATAGATTAAAACCCGATTCCCCTCCCTTTCGTATGATTCGTCACGAGCTTCTAAATACTTTGAAAGCTGTCCTGTTGTATTGTCTTTACAAATACCACTTTTGTATGCGATACTCATCATTCGTTTGGCAGCCTTTTTGTTAAGGTCCATTCTCTCCTTCATACGCTGATATGCGTGATCTGTAATTCTAAAATTATTTGGCATTAAGCCTCACCCCCTTCCTCTTCTCTAATTTCTTTGTCCTGATTGTCAGACTTAACGAAATTACCGTTAGGAGATAATGCTACGCTTTCTCCATCTTTTGTTGAGGCTGTAAATTGATAATTAGTTTCTGTTACTCTCTGAATTCCATAAAGAACAACTAACCCTGCAACTGTAATAAGAAATGGTGCATCTTTACTTTTCAAAATTTCTAAAACTGCTTGTTTCATTTTTTCCATCCTTTCTTTTGTAACTCATATTGGGTTATTTATTTGATAATCATGTTATAACTCATTTCGAGTTATTTGTAAAGTATAATTTTTATTTTTTTAACTCATTTTTATTCTTTACTTTTACTCATTTTGAATATATAATATAAATCAGTGTAGAAGGAGGCGATAAAATGGCAAAAAAGAGAGCTAACAAAAATATGAGAAATGAAATTGCTCACGGTACAGAACGTGGAAAGCAATTCGTAGATAGCCTGTTAGAACAATATGGAGATATGCCTATTAGCCAACTTGGATCCATTATTTCAGAGAATGAACAAGCAAAAACTGTATTAATTAGATGGATGATGAAAAATTCAGGTATCTCACTAGAGCGTTTAGCAAAATACCTTGGTTGTATGCCACAATCATTACGTAACAAAATGGTTCGTGATTCTTTTTCATTTGATGATTTGGTTATTTGTGCTCATGCATGCAATTGTTCAATCCAAATAAAGAACAACTCCCAAGAAGGCGATGATGGGATTCTTGTAATCGATCCGATGGATTTCTTCAAATCTTCTGACCCAGAAAACATGATACTCGAACGTTTACATGAATTAGATCAAGAAGACTTAGCCGCAAAAGAAGAAGAATACCTCAAACTAAAAGAAGAGCTTGAAAGAATGCAAGCAGAATATGGCTTTAAATAAAAAGAAGGAGCTTGGACCAGAACAACTGGACTGATATGCCCCCTGTCAAGTAGACAGGTCAAATATCTAAAATAAGATGCTCTAAATCAGTCGCACGATTTCGTGCGGCTGATTTTTTATGCACACCACTTAGCTTTGTATTTCTCAATTCGTTTATTTTTTGCTATCGGATATGCTTGTGGGATGGTAGAAGATAAAGCTTCTGATCTTACCTCTGCCGGTGTTTTGCAGTTATACCTGCTCTGTGGTCTTTCGTCACGATAGAATCGGATATATTCCCTGATCGCATTACGCAAGGATATTTCATCTGTAATCTCATACATTTGATACATTTCTGATTTTATGATTCCCCAGAATCCTTCTGTTGGACCATTGTCAATACAATGTCCTACTCTTGACATGGATTGTATCATTTCGTTGTCTTCTAGTTTCTTTTGGAATACCCTGCTTGTATACTGAAAACCTCTATCGCTATGAAAAATTGGCTTGGCATCTGGGTTGGCTGATATTGCTTTATCAAAAGTTTTAAATACTAACTGATTATCATTTCTGCCGCTTATAACAAATGCAACCGGATATCGATCATAAAGATCCAGGATTGCACTAAGATATAGCTTTTTCCCCGTTTCAGGAATCTTGAATTCCGTCACATCCGTTGCCCATTTCTGATTCGGAGCTGTTGCATAAAAATCTCTTGCTAACTTATTTTCAGCTGTTTCTTCTGGCTTAGAAGTATTGTATTTTTTCTTCTTTTTGCGGATGACAGCATGTATTCCAAGCTTTTTCATAATCCGATGGATTCTCTTTCTTGAAAAATGCGTATGATTGAAATGATTGATCCAGTCTGCCATTCTTCGATAGCCCAAGATATGGGAAAAACGTTCATCATACTCTTTGATTAGTTCTGCGATTTTTTGATTCTCCTGTTCTTGCTGTGGTACAATTCTATGCTTCCACTTATAGAACGCAGCCCTTGTAATTCCAAGCTGTTTGCACATCCAGTTAATACTCCATCCTTTGTTCGTATAAAAGTGCTCAATTACTAGATATTTTGATTCGTGGCGTTGTTTTCCCAGCCTCACATCCCTTCGAATTCTTTCACTTTTTTTAACAGTTCAACTACCATATCTTTTTCTTCAAGCTGACGTTTGAGCCGAAGATTCTCTCTTCGCAGCCTTTCTAGTTCATCAACCTCATCATCTGTTTTGTGCCGACCTCGCCTGTCTGTAAGACCTACCTCGCCCGCAGTATCATATTTTTTTACCCAAGAATACACTTGACTATAAGAAACATCATAGAGTGCAGCTGTACCCTTATAATCACGATTGTGTTCAATACAATATGTAACGATTTTTTTGCGTTCTTCAATGGTTGTTTTTCGCCTTGCTTCTGCCATATAGACCTCCCGTTTTGGCTCGTAATCCTTAAGTTCTCTATTGGCATTATACATTCTAATCCAGGATTCTAAAACACTTGGATGAATTGTATATTTTGCTCCTATATCCACAGAACTACCACAACCTGAGATAACTTCTTCAACACACATAGTTTTAAATTCACTGGTATAGCTTGCATTTCCGGGACCACAGATAAAGGCATCTATTTCATGCGCCTTGTAAGCAGCAACCCATTTTTGTATAGTTGCTCTACCAATGTGATATTTGTTGGACAAGTACTCAGCAGAACCTTTACCATCAAGATATTCTTGAGATACTTTCGCTCTGAACTCTGTTGACCATTTAGATTTTGGCATAAAAAAACTCCCTTAAGTAGATTTTAGTTATTTACCTTGTCTACTTAAGGGGAATCATATCAAACTATGTATGACAATATCTGCTCTCTTTTTAGTATTAATTCCATAGTGAGAAAGATATTGTTCAACTACCAACATCTCTTCGGGTACTTTTAGTACTTCAAGCAAATATGAAATTACTTCTTGTCGAACCGTTTCCTCCGGAGTTATATAAATCAACTTTTTTCTTATAGGATCCAAATAGCATTCTTTTCCTAAGCGTTTATAGATAGGGGGAAGTTTCAGTTCAATTTCAGTATTCATGATAATCATCTCCTATCTTCTATTTCAATGCTTTCCTCAAATGTATCCGATATGCTTTACACACATCTTCTGGGCCAACTAACTTGATTTCTCCGGCATAAGTACATACCCAGCCAAAGAAAGTTTTGCTTACATTTGCTGACACTGTAGCCTGGAATCGATCTTCCGAGATACGCTCAACTTCAAAATCTTCGCCAAACTTATCTACAATCTTTTTCATCAGATGATTCGGGCAATCAAGCACAACCTGCTGCAACTCACCATCGAACATCTTAAAAGATTTATTGGCATATTCTGGTACACTGAAATCTTCGGGCATCGGTGTGCATGCTTCATCCATAATTTGCGGTATGCACATGCGATCAATACGGAAAGTAACCACTTTATTGTGCTTCTCAGAATAACCAAGAAGATAATAACGATCATCATTCCACAACATTGCATACGGAGAATTCTCATACCACTCCCCATCATTTGTGCATACAAGCTCTTTATCCGCATTGTATTCCATGTACTGGAAACGAATCTTCTTGCCAGCATCAATGGCCTCATTAATCATATCCACAACATAGAGTAATTTAGAATTTTCTGTTTTGATTCTCTCTGATGTATAAACCCGTGCCACCAGTCGTTCGGCTTCATACTTGCTAGTCAGCTCACAAATCTTATCTATCAGATCCTGGCTCTGTTTCACTCCAATAAATTGAGAAGAAGATACAGCATCAATAAGTAGTTTTAATTCCGGCTCATCAAACGGACGGGCACCATAATGATAAAGCTTCGAATTACTAGGTCCGACATTCGCCAGAATCTCATAGCCAGCATCATTAAGAGCTTTTACATCGTCTCTTATTGTGTTTCGATTACCGTTGATACCTTTTGTCTCAAGCATCTCTGTTATATCAGCAACAGAAGCAACATGCTCATCATCTGTATTCTTTTGTAAATATTTTAAGAGCAGAAGAAGTCCGCTTCGGTTATTATCTGCCATATTATTCACCTTTTAGTAAATAGAGAACTCTTTTATTCCACTCAACTTTGCATATTGCCACATACGAACTAATAAATCATCTGAATAAATTCTAAAATCCTCCTGAACAATTGCATTATTAAGCAACTGTACTTCTTTGTTCCGTTTTTTCAAACGAATAACATACTCCATTTCAGGTATTCGGTTATTTTTTCTGGTATTACATATTGGACATGCCAATACAAAATTCCATATTTTATCATCTTTAACAAATGACCAAGGTATCAAATGATCCACGTGTACTGCTTTTCGCAATTGCTTCCCACAATAAAAACAATTACACTCTTGAAATTCTTTTCTAAGTATCTCCCTGTATACTGTAAGATTGTTCCTTTTCGGAGTAGCCACTTCTAATTT
>JAUNOI010000115.1 GCA_030531165.1 Lachnospiraceae bacterium | reverse complement strand
TTTTTTGGAACAAAATAGTTAATTTTTTGACATTTAAAAGCTCTGTGTATAATATTGCAAAATGAATGTATTTCTATAAATACCTGTTAACGAATTCTTGACTTTTAAGTCTAAATCGGCTATGATATAAAAGATGAAAACGTACAATAAATGATAATTTATAGTACTAATTTCAAGAAATAACTTTGCTGATTGTTATTTCGTTTTTTTTGTTAAGCAACATAATCGTAAGGGGAAGATTTGATATCTATTCTGTTTCGCATAACATAATAGATAAATTTTTGTATACAAGATAGAGAGAAAGGGAGCCCAGCTATATGAAAATTAATAAAGAGTTTGTTTTAAGGGAGATTGCTGGTGATTATATATTAGTTCCAGTTGGAAACACGGCTATGGAATTTAATGGATTAATTACTTTAAACGAAGTCAGTGCATTGTTATGGGAGAAAATGCAAAATGAAGTAAGTTTAGAGCAGTTAATCGATGCTGTGTTAGAAGAATACGAGGTTGATCGAACAACAGCAACTCAGGATGTAGAGGAGTTTGTTGATAGATTAAAAGAAACGAAAATCTTGGACTGATGATATAGATATTGTGGTGATGAGATGATATTACTAAAAGCGAAGCTGGATGGCCCAGAGCGAAAGGGACAGTTAGAACGCGCAAGAGTACAAAAGTGGTTGCAGGAGCAGGTACAAAAAGATCCGCATCGACTGTTATTTGGCTATCATGGTATGGGAAAGACCACAGAATTACTCAGTTTTATACGCAACCATTATAAGAGTCTATATGGATATTATTGCCTGGATAATTGTGATAATGATGTGTCACAGTTCCAGGCATATTTTGTTGCAATGATTAAAAATGCTGGAATTGCTATACAGGAGCATCTGGAAGGTTTTGAGTTACACGAAACGATAGAGAGAGTATTAAAGGCATTAGAGGACAATCAACAACAGAGGATCTTGGTATTTGACAGAGTTGATTATTTGAAAGATGCTCAAATTATTCAGGAATTACTTTTTTTATCTAAATATGCCGGTGGATCCTGTGCGATTATTTTTATCTGTGATAATATGGTTCCGGAAGAATTCAAACAGGCGTGTTATGAAGGTACCATCTCGGTTTTATCAGCAGGAAAAATTGTATTTAACCAGGAAGAGATGTCCCACTATCTGTCTACAATGCGCTGGCATATGGGAAAGGAAAAAATACAGCTGATCGAAAAATATTCTGGAGGCTGGCCGGGGATCTTTTGTTCTATGGAGGAACTTTGGCAGAAAACAAAGAGAGATACTGGTTTGGAGAGTATTGTTTTGTCTCCGGTCTTGAATGAATATATTTATCGAGTCATCTGGAAATATCAAACAGAAATTCAGCAAAAGATTTTAATTTATGCTGGAATGTTTCCATATGTGAATGAAGATTTTTTCACAGAGATCATACAAGTATCTGTGCGGGAAGATGAGTTGCTGTGGCTTGTCCGTTCAGGAATTATGATTTATGAAAATAACAGTGGATATTATTATATGGTAGAAATGCTGAAACCATTTATGCAAAAAATAGCAGAGAGAGAAGGTTTTTTAGGAGCAGAAGAAATCACCAAGGCGGCATATTGGTATGATACTCACCAGGCTATAAAGGAAGCAATATTATGTCTGAAGATGTTAGAAGATAAAAAAGAATTAGCTGCTTATTTAGTGATGCATGTGAAGGAAATTGCATTGGGATTACAAACAGAGGAATTGAGGCAGTGCCTGTTATATGTACATGGAATTTGTGCATACTCGGAGGAATTGTTTTTACAGGGAATCCTTGAGCTCCGTGAAGAAAAGTATGATAGGGTCAAGTTATTAGAGCAAAAGCTTGTAGAAAGATATTATGAGGTGGAAGATACACAAAAGAATAGGATCTGTGAGTTATTACTGAACCTTTTTTATTTGGATCCTTTAATCAGTGCAAAAGATTGGCTGGATTGGGCAGAAACATATTTGGCAGGACAAGGAACAGTACAGTTATATACACTTGTTAGCGGCGGGATGAGTCTATGTTGTGGAGGCAAGCATTTGGCATCTTTTTTTGTCGAGGGTGTGAAACAACAGAGAATATATAAAAGAAGATGGCAGGCAGTTGTATGCGAAGAACAGGCTGGATGTTTTGATGTCGCGGAAATAGAATATTTGTTAGAGACGAATCGTGAAAAACAGGCGCTTGAAAAGCTGCAGGATATTTTAACTTATACTCAAAATCTTTCTGATCCGAATCAATTGATCGGTATCTTTGAGATTATGTGTAAACTATATCGAAAGGGACTGAATGATAATATTTATGATGATACGATGCAATTTTTAACCCTTCAACTGAAAAATTTATATTCTCAGTGGATGGGGCAAAATATGAGAGCATGTCGTATATATTATGAGGCATGGAGAGGATCCAGAGACCAGCTGGCTTACTGGATCCAAAATGATTCTTTATCCGGAGACGAGCATATTGTCTATGAAAATGTTTATATTTGTATGTTAAAGGGCGTGGGACTATTAAATCTTCATCAGTATGCCAAAGCATATGCATTGTTAGAAAAGGTGTCTCTATTTTATAGAAATAAAAATAAACCATTATACCTGATGAAAAGTCAGTTTGGAGAAGCTGTCGCACTTTATGGCCTTAATCGCCAGACAGAGGCATTAAAATTAGCAACTCAGGCTCTGACCATGGGAGTTAAGTATCGATATGTTGGAATCTATACAGAGTTTGGGAAAATAGGTTACGACCTCATTCAATTATATCAGCATATGATCGAAGGCGGTGAGAAAAAGCGTTCGGGAAATAAGAAAAAATATTATTATGGAAATATCCTGCGTGCATCTTATGAAGAATATCAAACCATTCTCCTGCGCAGTGCCAAAAAAGAGGCAAAGCGATATGCATTAGAGGATGGAACTGAAAAAGAACATTTGACAACGACAGAATTATTGATTTTAAAAGAAGTGAGCAATGGGATGACAAATCAGGAAATTGCTACAGCTATGAACATCAAACAGACAACGGTAAAAACACATTTATATGCGATTTATCGAAAATTAAATGTGAAAAGTCGTGTAGCAGCAGTGAACAAGGCAAAAGAAAGTGGAATTTTGTAGGAAATAAAAGAAAACAGTCATTTATCATACCGATGGATGGCTGTTTTTGCTGTTGTCATTCTTTTGATTCAAATCTATTATACAGATCAATACTTGACAATTATTTACAAAAATATTAAAATGTAAATAAAGTAAATATCTGTAAAAAGGAGGGCGGGTCGTGTCTGAAAAAGACATTGTATTGAAACGTTATTTTTCTGATAATGAACGGTTTTCTGATCTGATCAATGGTATCGCTTTTGGCGGCAGGATGGTGGTACATACGAATCAGATAGAGGAAAAAGAAACCGTGTCGTCATATCAAAAGGACGGCAGAGTATTTAAAAGAGAACGGGACATAATCAAAAAAATCAGTGATGGTTCAAAGTCTATATACATTGCCTGTGAGAATCAGATGGAGATCCATTACGGAATGCCATTTCGAACACTTTTATATAATGGGTTGACATATGATGAACAGATGAGAAAATGCAAAAAACGGCATAAAGAGAACAGAGATTTGAAGGGATCATCCGAGTTTTTATCCGGCATGAAAAAAGATGAGAAATTGATGGCAGTCGTTACTTTTGTGTGTTACTATGGACATAAGGAGTGGGATTCTCATTTATCCTTGAAAGAGATTGTTAAGATACCGAGAGGATTTCAGGATCTGGGATCTTATCTGGCCGATTATCCAATCAATCTGGTACCAATGATGAAAATCGATCCGAATGTATTTCATGGAGAGTTAAGGGAACTTATTAAACTATTACAATGTAATATGGATATACAAAAGATAGAGGAGACCGTACGATGTGACAGCAGATGCCGGTATTTATCGGAAGAGACATTTGAAGTGTTCATGGTACTATCGGATGTAAAGATGCCATTAAAAAGATTAAAGAAAATGGTGAAGTTTAAACAGGAAGGGAAGGTGGAATATGATATGTGCAGGGCATTTGAGCAGTTAGAGGCGAGAGGCGAAGCAAGAGGAGAAGAACGAATAAACCAGTTATATACAATGTTATTTTCAGAAAAGAGATATGATGAGCTGGAAAAGGCAATGGCTGATAAGGAGTATCGA
>JAUNOI010000114.1 GCA_030531165.1 Lachnospiraceae bacterium | reverse complement strand
TATCATTTTTAATGTTCGTTTGTTTTGATACTAACATTTTATGTTTTATTATTGTTGTTGTCAATAACTTTTGATACTTTTTTAATATATGTTAGAATTAATACTGGATTTTAATAACACTCATTTTTTTAATTGACATATCACCAGAATGCTATATCGCTATGTTTCGCCCATCAGAAGGAATAAATGCTTTCGGCGTTGTCCCTATTAGTTTAACTTGATAACTTGTTTTACTTGTCCGTATCACTTGCATATCTACATATTGTCCTACCTCGTATCTTTCCAATATTGACACCGCTAGCGTCCCCTGTTCGTCACTGTTTAGCCATAACTGAAAAATCAAGTGATTATCATGAATATTCAGTATTTTGTATGCCTTAATTCCATTTCTATGCCGTAAAACTGTTGTTGTTTGATTATATTCATATTTTTCCATGTTTTTACCTCTTTTCTGCCCTTTAAGGCTATATATTATTTTAATAATTACCGTTACAAGAAACCGTCTATTTCCTGTATACTCTCCTTTTCTGTTCTGCTTCCAATAGAGATTTTAACCGTTTCGCCTTTAACCCGAAATAACGCAATGGACATTTCATATACTCTTCTAATTCTTCATTTGTCAACATTTGAAAAAATTTTACCGCTATTTGTTGTTTATCAATCATTTTCTTTTACCTCACATTCCTCTATTGCCCCTAATTGTGGGAAATCCTCACTTTTCAACTGTTTAAAATCTCCCAGTTTTGGAAGCTTAGCAGCAGATAAGGGTCTTTTCTCTGTTGTGCCTGGTATGCTTTCCTCAATGCTGATAGCATCTTTATAAGATAGCCAGTTTTTCATCAAGAAGATGCCGGATGGTGGGGAAATTTTCCCGCCTAGCATAGCCTGTTCAATATATGCCCCAATAAATGACTTTGCTGATTGTATTAACTCTTGACATTCTCTGCTGCAATTTGTTCCATTATTCCAATTAAAAAGCGTTGTCCTACTGATATGTAACGCCATACAAAGACTTTCTATGCCTGGTCGAATGCTGGAATGTTGGCAAAATGAAAAATAATCATCTATTCTTTTTTTAATTCCCTCATCTGTATTAGGTTTTCCCATATCATGTAATTCTTTCAATGATGTAACAATCTCCTGCACCGTTGTAGAATCAATTTCATCAAGTGCCCCTTGTGGGTAGTTTTTTTTCATGTTTTTACCTCTTTTCTGCCATTATTGGCTATTTACAAAATTTTTAAGTCTTTTTATGATGTTAAGGTTATGCATTGCACTTAGCTTTTACGTTCTCCTACGGTTATAATAGGCATGTATCTTCTTATGACACGAACCGCACAACGTACATAAGTCAGTCAATACATTCTCATGTCCTAGCCGGGCATACGTGACATGATGAACTTGAACGCTCTTAATCCTGCTTATCGGCCTTCCGCACATCACGCAACCGCCATCAATTTCTATTCGCTGCTGCTTCTTGGCTTTCCAATCATCACTTTTCATATACCTCTTATATTCCTGTGTCTGCATTCTTCGCCACCTTCCTGTGAACTCTTTCTAATTCATCCATGACTGCAAATAAAAGATCTATAACAAATTTACAATCATCATATTGACTTCTTATCTTCTGACTTTCCTTTATTACAGTTTCCCAATATGAAATATCTTCGCCACCTTCTGCATATTTCTTGTGAAAATCCCAAACAGATTTATAAATATTCCAATAGTCCATAAAAACCTACCTTCTAAAATACCGTTACAAAAAACGTTGAGAATTCTTACATCCAAAATGCACACTTTATCATAATGAAGTGCTTGAAACCCTTGATTTTACTGGATTTGTGCAAAATGTGCATTTAAAATGAGACATTCTAAAGTTAAACTCTTATAGGGAATTTACATTTAATTTGCACAAATTGCACATTTCCATAAATTTTTAATCAAATGGTATTGACTGTATGCTGTCAACCTCTGTAAATTCTGTTTCTATCGTATATCCATTTACTATATTTTTAACGGTCTTTCCGTCTACTGTTCCGCTTATCGCAAATAAGCCCTTACTTTTCAATTCAGAAAAGAAATTGCCTTTATTTTCACAACCATAACCGTTATCATCGCACCATTTGATGTAAACCTCATAAATATCTTTTGCCTTACTGTTTTTTCCTGTCTTTGTCAAACATTCATTGATAAAATTTCCTATCTTGTCGCTGTCCGTTCTGTAAGTATTTGTAGCGTTTCGAACTGCTTTTGGCGGCTCAAGCCCCTGCTGCCTGTATAATTGCAAGCCCTCTATGCACCAATTCAGAATACCTGATAATTCCTCTTTGTTTCGTAATCTGTCCTTTAGGTGCTTGTCCTGTTCCTCTTGCGTGAAATGTCGATCAAAGCTGATAACATTTATTCTGCCGGAACTAAAAACTGTATCATCTGTAATTGTTGGCAAATAATTTGTGTTTATCACAAGTTTAAATTTGGGAATGAATGAGAATTCCCTCTGGTGTAGATGCCTTGCTGTAATGCTATCTCTGCCTAACAAAGATTTTAATAAGGCTGTATCAAATAACATTCTCTTTGGCGGCTCTGACATATTGCAGAACCTACAACCTGCCAATCTTGCCACATCTCCATTTGCCTGCCTGCTGTCATTGTTCTGTTTAACTGCCAATGTTTCTGGTCTCGCTGTCACTCCATAATCTCCTAACAAATGTATAAGAGTTTCGCAAAATGTAGATTTTCCGTTTCGCGTAGTACTTCCATAAAGGATAAAACAAGTTTCTTGCTCTGTGTTCCCGGTCAATGAAAGTCCTGCTATCTTTTGAAGATATTTTATTTTTTCTGTATCTTCCTGCATGATTTCCATTAAAAACTTTTTCCACTCCTTACAATCAGCAGCAGGATTGTATTTAACATTGCATATCTTTGAAAGAAGCATATCAGGGTTATGTGTCATAAACTTAGGCTTATCCTCCGATAAATCAAGCGTTCCATTCTGCAAATTAAGAAGATAATCGTTTCTATCCAATTCCTCATTAGTGAAATAATAAACATCTCTACTGTCCTGCAACATATTATTTCTGCTTCTAATATTACATAATGTTGCTACTGCTTTTAGATATTTACCATCTGTATCAACATTTACCGCATATCTGACAAGTGCATCCGATAGGGCTTTTGCAGAAGATCTAGCACTCAAACCCTCGATATCATCAACCCATCTTTTACCATCATACTGCATAAAATCTTTTCGTGATGGGTTATACCTGTGTTTGTCCTTAAATACATCTGCAAATAAACGCCCGAATCCCTTATCTGTTGTTTCATACTGTTCGGCGTGTAAATCTTTTAACACCTGTTCTAAAGACTTATTCTGCCGCCCTTGTGCTTCTATAGGGGTGTCGCGTTTCACAACTCCCTCAATACGGTTTTCTATAACGGTATCTTTGTTAAGTTCATCATCAATCAGTTTTTGCAAATCTTCTCTGCTATGATTTTTCATATAATCGCTAATATCGCCTTTTTCTGGCACTTCTGGCGGTATGATCATCTTTGCACTTCCTACCGTATTTAATAATGCTGTAATACGTTCTGCATCTGCAATTCCTGGTTTGTCGTTATCTCCAAATACTACAAATCTACCACCCTTTAGATATGGTAATAGCTCTTTTTTGAAAGTATTCGTACCTCCGCAAGTGAAACTGATACAACCATTGTTCCACAAGCATTTAGTATCTTTTTCCCCCTCTGTATAACAAACTAAGTTTTTTCCTCCAATGGCATTCTTCACTTCTCTTAAATGTCCGTTGCAGAAAACCGCATAAGTTGTATCAACTTTATCTGTACCTTTTGTAACGTGTTCACCATCTCTTATGCCCCTAGGAAAACCTTGTTTTTCTTTGTTTTTCATTCTAAAATGCGAACATAAATATTTTTCCGTCACAAAATCGTACATTTTATATTCATCTTCTGTATTGTAGTAAAGAAATTTCTCAAATGATGTAAATCCTCCGCTATCGGCTTTATCCTGCCATAGTCCAGCATCTTTTTTTAACTGATGATAAATACTTCCACATACGGAACAAAAACATATAGGCATTCCCCTACTTCCAATTTTCATAGATGCGCTTGGCGTAGTATCGCCATGATAAAAGCAATTAAAAACAATTTGGATAGGCTACAATAAACTAGACAGATTTTTTAAGGTCATATATTATAAAACTA
>JAUNOI010000113.1 GCA_030531165.1 Lachnospiraceae bacterium | reverse complement strand
ACTTTTTCTTTGTGCATGATTGCTACACCTTCACGAACATCGTTAGCACCATAGCAGTTAACTTTCGCTCTTAATCCATCAGAGTATGCTTTACGGAACACTTCTTTTACTTCACCTGTGTAGTAATCCATCTCTGTTTCTACATATGTAAATCCGTTAATTCTGGAAATAATCTGAGCAGCATCTTTTCCTAAACCGTTTAAGATAACTCTTAATGGTTTTTTACGTACTTTGTTTGCTTTTTCAGCAATACCGATAGCACCTTCAGCAGCTGCGAAAGATTCGTGACCAGCTAAGAATGCGAAACAATCTGTTTCTTCTTCTAATAACATCTTACCTAAGTTACCATGTCCTAAACCAACTTTACGCTGATCAGCTACAGAACCTGGAATACAGAAAGACTGAAGACCTTCACCGATTGCAGCAGCAGCATCTGCAGCTCTTCTGCAGCCTTTTTTGATTGCGATTGCAGCACCTACTGTGTAAGCCCATTTTGCATTTTCAAAACAGATTGGCTGAATACCTTCGATTTGATGATAAACATCTAATCCAGCATCTTTTGTGATCTTTTCAGCTTCTTCGATTGATGCAATGCCATATTTTTCAAGAGTAGCATTGATCTGTTTAATTCTTCTTTCATATGATTCAAATAAAGCCATTATCGCTACCTCCTAATTCTTTCTTGGGTCGATGATCTTAACTGCATCGGCAACTCTACCATACTGACCTTTAGCTTTGTCCATAGCTGTCTGAGCATCGTCACCAGCTTTGATGAAGTCCATCATTCTACCAAAGTTAATGAACTGGTATCCAATGATTTCGTTGTCTTCATTTAAAGCGATTCCTGTAACGTATCCTTCAGCCATTTCAAGGTAACGAGGACCTTTCTTCAATGTTCCGTACATTGTACCAACCTGAGATCTTAAGCCTTTTCCTAAGTCTTCAAGTCCAGCACCAATTGCTAATCCGTCTTCAGAGAAAGCACTCTGAGTTCTACCATAAACGATCTGTAAGAAGATTTCTCTCATAGCTGTATTGATAGCATCACAAACTAAGTCTGTGTTCAAAGCTTCTAAGATAGTTCTTCCTGGTAAGATTTCAGATGCCATAGCTGCTGAATGTGTCATACCGGAACATCCGATCGTTTCAACTAATGCTTCCTGGATGATACCTTTTTTAACATTTAATGTTAATTTACAACCACCCTGCTGTGGTGCACACCAGCCGATACCATGGGATAAACCAGAGATATCAGATACATCTTTTGCTTTTACCCATAATGCTTCTTCTGGGATTGGAGCAGCACCGTGATTAACGCCAAGTGCTACTGGACACATTTCTTCTACTTCATGTGAATAAATCATGTTGAGACTCCTTTCGGTTTTAAAATATATACTTGTAAGCCTCATGCCTACCTTTGGTTCTTATTTTAGCATAAATTGCATCTTCCTGCTACAATTTTTTTGCTCAAATGTGAATTTATTGTCATTCTTTTGTGACAACCTCGCCCTGCTTCTTATAAATCGATTCTTTTTCTACATAACCGCGCACCATAGAAAGCGGATATACATTCGTATGATGTCCGATCACAGAGCCCGGATTTAGGACTGCACCGCAGCCGACTTCAACATAATCACCCAGAATTGCACCGATTTTGCGCATGCCCGTTGGAATCTTTTCATCGCCGACACGGATCTCAATATTTTTTCGATCTGCTTTTATATTCGATGTAATCGAACCTGCTCCCATATGGGATCGATAACCTAAAATGGAATCGCCGACATAGTTATAATGCGGTACTTCTACATGATTAAAGATCAGGACATTCTTTAATTCCGTTGAATTTCCTACCACACAATCATCTCCTACTAAAGCATTTCCACGGATAAATGCACACTGGCGTACTTCCGTATTTTTACCGATGATTGCCGGCCCATGGATATATGCGGTTGGAAATACAGTTGCGGATTTGGCAATCCACACATCCTCTTCCGGATGATCATATTCTTCTGATGAAAGCGTTTCTCCGATCTTTAGGATTGTCTCTCCGATATGTGGGAGCACCTCCCATGGATATTCGTAAGCTTCGATCAGATCTTTTGCAATTGTCTGATTCAAATCTAAAAATAATTCTTTATTTTTTAACTGTTTCATTTTTTTTCGTTCCTTTCTTTTTGTAAAATTGTGCAGAATGATCAAATATCTGCTGTAAATTTGACTGATTATTCAAATTGCGAACACCGTTGATCCGATCCGTTACAAACTTCTCCAGTTTTCTCATATATTCTTCTTCTGTAACGGATCCCTCCGCAACATAGGTAAGTCCTTTTTCCCAGCTCGCCGTTAATTCCGGATTCAATAATGAACGGATGGATGCATTGCAGACATCATAAATCATTTCTCCTACCTGCGTAGGCGTCAAAATCTGGGTCTTTTTGTTCAGTGTTATGTACTTGTTATTCACAAGCTTTTTTATAATCTCCGCGCGGGTTGCACTTGTACCAATGCCGCTTCCCTTAATCTGCGCACGCAGTTCCTCATCCTCGATCAGCTGTCCTGCATTTTCCATTGCCAGAACCATAGATCCGGAATTATACCGTTTCGGAGGCGTTGTTGTTCCTTCTTTTATATGGAATTCCCTTACAGGAAGTTTTTTTCCCTTGCGGATCTTACTGAGCAATTCCGCAAGTCGTGGATTGCCCTCTTCCTTTTTTCGAAGTCCGGCATTTGCAACCTCCAGGTATCCTTTTTCCAGCAAAATTTTTGTAGATGCAAAAAAATGCTCTGTTTTCACGGCAGTTTCCATGTTGATTTTCTGATATACTGCCGGTGGATAAAAGATGCTCAAAAATCTCCGCACAATTACCATATAAACGCTTGCACTGAGCTGATTTAAGGAGCACAGAGCTCCAAGTCCCTGTCCAGTCGGAATAATTGCATAATGATCTGTAATCTGTTTATCATTGACATAACGGGTTTTGGTAAGCGTCTGATATTGCTTATTTTGTATGATTTTCGTTGCAAATTCTGCAAACGGAGCATAGCCGGTCAAGCCTCGGATATTTTTATAAATTTCTTTGGCAACCGCCGTTGACAACACTCTTGCATCTGTTCTCGGATAAGTAACCAGTTTCTTCTCATACAGCTCCTGAACGACTTTGAGCGTCTGATCCGGACTGATCTTAAACATCTTGGAACAGGTATTTTGAAGTTCTGCAAGGTTGAATAAAAGCGGAGCATATTTCTTTTCCTTCTTACGGGAAATAGAAAGAACTTCACCAATAACCGGCGGTTCTTTTATCAGATAATCAATTAATTGTCTGGCATATTTTTCCTCTTTTAATCCGTTTTCCCTATACAAATATGGGGAACCATTATATTGGGAACTGTCTGTGACTCTCCATTCCATCTCTATTTTTTCGTCATCCATGATAAAATCACCGAGAATACGATAAAACGGTGTTGGAATAAATGCTCTGATCTCCCTCTCTCTCCGCACGATCATGCCAAGTACACAGGTCATAACACGTCCAACTGCGATGACTGTATTTTTCTTCTGGTTCATATAATTCGATATCGTCCAGCCGTATTTTAAGGTCAGTGCACGCGAAAAATTAATTCCCATTAGATAATCTTCTTTTGCCCTCAAATAAGCGGATGCTGCCAGGTTGTCATATTCTGATAAATCTTTTGCTTCTTTGATTCCCCGCCGGACTTCTTCTTCGGTTTGTGAATCGATCCAGACACGCTTTCGATTCTTTCCCGTTACCTGTGCCATTTGTTCAACCAGACGATAAATATACTCTCCTTCCCGTCCGGAGTCGGTACAAACATAGATTGTTTCTACATCTACGCGATTTAATAATCCACTGACGATCGTATATTGTTTTTTTACAGATGGAATCACTTCATATTTGTACTCTTTTGGCAAAAACGGCAGAGTATTCATATCCCATCTCTTTAAAGCCGGATCATATTTGTCCGGATAGCTCATCGTAATGAGATGACCCACACACCAGGTGATGATCGTATTGTTGGATTCCATATAACCATCATGATTTGTCGTGTTCAGCTTTAGCGCTTTTGCAAACTCTCTTGCCACACTGGGTTTTTCTGTAATAAATAATGATTTCACAAAAATACCGCCTTTTCTTTTTTGTCGAAGATGATTATATCATAATTTGAGATTTTCTCAAATCAAACAGAAAAATTCTATTCATCTAGTGAAATAAG
>JAUNOI010000112.1 GCA_030531165.1 Lachnospiraceae bacterium | reverse complement strand
AGGATAAGTGCATAACCATCATTTCTACTGGTCATGCACTTATTATACGAGGAGTTATTGAAATGATAAAAATGGAATCGGTATATTTTTGTAATTATTCTATCGGAGAAGCTGTTTATGAAGAAGTCGAGCGGATTTGCCGTACATACGGCAGCAGGATTTTATTGCTCGGAGGAGAAAAAGCTCTGGGTGCTGGAGAAGAGCGGCTAAAGAAAGCACTTTCCACAGGTGCGCCAGAGTTGGAAATCATGCGTACGGCAGTGTTTGGAAAAGAGTGTACCTATGAAAGTATCCACCAGTGGGCGCAGTATGCGAAAGAACAGCATGTGGATATGATTTTTGGCATGGGCGGTGGAAAAGCACTCGATACAGCAAAAGGTGCGGCTTATGAGGCGGGAATTCCGGTATTTACTTTTCCTACCATAGCAGCCACCTGCGCAGCAACGACGGCACTGTCAGTTGTGTATGGAGAAGATGGAAGTTTTGATAGCTTTTATTTTTATGAACGTCCGGCCTGGCATTGTTTTATTGATCTGACCGTGATCGCGAAAGCACCATTTTCTTATTTGCAGGCCGGAATAGGAGATACTATCGGTAAGTATTTTGAGTGCCATTTTGCAGCAAGAGGCGACAGGCTGTTGCATAGCTCTGCTCTTGGAAGGGAAATTAGCAATATGTGTTATACGCCACTTTTGGAATATGGAGTTCAGGCATTGCAGGATTGTAAAAAGCATCTAGTGACGACGGCTTTGGAACAAGCAGTTCTGGCGAATATAGTCAGCACAGGATTAGTTTCCCTGATGGTGATTGATGATTATAATTGCGCCATCGCCCATTCCATGTACTATGGTCTTGTGCTTCTTCCAGGATTTGAGGAGAAGTACCTTCATGGCAATGTGGTAGCATATGGTGTTCTGGTGCAGCTTGCCGTTGATGGAAAAATGGAAGAAGCAGTCCAGCTGAAAAAATTTTTACAGGGGCTTGAGATACCAACGACTTTAAAGGAAATGCAGGTTCCTCTTGAACGGGAATATTTGAAAGAGGTTCTTGCAGATATTATTACGGAACCAGATATGGAGCATATTCCTTATCCGGTGACGGAGAACATGATTTATCAGGCGATGGAAGAAGTCGAGTGTATAAGGTAGAGTTTCGCAATTGGATACAAGAGAATGGGCATAGAAAAAGGAATGAATATATTTATGAGAGAAAAAAGTATAAATAAGAAAAACTTACTGAAGTTTATTTTAGGTTCGGCATTTGGCATTTTAATGTTTTTGATCCCCATCCCTCAGGGAGATTCTTTTACAACATTGCTGGATTTTGTCAAATCATTTTTGAAGGATTTATTTGGGGGAAGTCTCCCCTATATTCTTGTATTGATTATGGTGGTTTCCTCCGTTTTAAGCGTGTATGATTCTATATGCAAGCCGGACTGGATTCGAAATAATCATTATTTGAAGAGAGCATTTTCCACAACACCGTTTTATCTTATTTCCAAGATTCTAGGAATGGTGGTTACCTGTATGGTAGTCTTCCATGTGGGACCGGAATTTATCATTTCGGCGGATACAGGTGCAACGATTGTCGATCTGTGCGGCACACTGTTTTGTATTGTGCTGGGATTTAGCTTTATCCTGCCATTTTTAACAGATTGTGGGATTATGGAATTTCTCGGTGTTATTATGAAGCCAGTGGTGAATCCACTGTTTCGTGTGCCTGGAAGGGCGTCAGTTGACCTGATTGCATCGTGGTTCGGCGCGTCTAATGCGGCCGTTATTTTAACCAGAGAGCAGTATATGAAAGGATTCTATACAAAAAGAGAAGCTGCCTATATTATGACAAACTTTTCTCTTGTGTCGATTCCTTTCTGTCTCATGATCGCAGATACCGTGGGAATCTCTAATCTATTCCCAGCGTTTTATCTCTGCATATGTGCCGTGGGTATTATCCTGGCGATTCTTGTAGGGAGGATTCCTCCTCTTAGTAAGATTCCGGACACCTATCGGGAACGAGTGGGAAAACAGATTAATGAAGAAGTACCACAGAATAAAGGTGTTCTGGCTCATGCACTAGAGATGAGTTGTAAACGTGCAGATGTCTTTCATATAAAGGGAATTTTGTCAAGCGGAATGGAAGTAGTCATGGGTATGTACTTTGATCTGATTCCTATTGTAGTAGCCTGGGGAACAGCTGCTTTGATTATTGCAACCTATACACCGGTGTTTAACTGGATTTCTTATCCGATGGGGATGTATCTGAAGTTGTTTGGTGTAGAAGAGGCCTTCGCGGTAGCGCCTGCCACACTGGTTGGTTTTGCGGATATGTTTATCCCGGCGCTGCTGATTACGGGAATCAAATCCGTGAAAACAAAATTCATCATTGGCGTACTTTCCCTTGTGCAGATTATCTATCTGACGGAGGTAGGAACAATCGTAATAAAAAGCGAGATTCCTTTAAATTTGTGGAGATTGTTTGTGATATTCCTGGAGAGAACATTAATCGCTATACCATTGATTGTTTTATTTGCAAATCTGGTTTTATAATCCGAGCACTTCATGGACGATCCTAGATACTTTTTTAACCCGTTTTTCCTCAAATGCAGGATGGTCCCGAAACCATTTTATATTTAGCGGGGAGGGATGGGGCAGAACAAACGCCTTTTTCCCGTTGATTTCAAGATCTTGGAAAACAAGATTTGTTAATTTTTCACCCGGAAAGAAATAAGCGGCGGCATATCCGCCAATCAGAATGTAGATCTCATTTTGTACTAATGCAAGTTCCTGGGCTAACCACTTATCGGCACAGCATTTTGGCGGTTTTTTGTCACCGCCGCCAGGAGCTTTGCCTGGATAACAGTGAGCGACAGATACTATATAAAAATTATCTGGGTTATAGAAAGTATCATCCGATATTTGATACCATTCGGAACGTAGCCGTCTTCCACTTGCGTCATAAAAGGGTTTCCTTGTGTTATGAACACTCAGGGAAGGTGCCTGGCTAATCTGCATGATCTTGGCGTTAAGATTACCAAATAGAATCGGATGAGGTTCAAAACCAAAAAGATTCTGACAATAGCGGCATGATGAGATTTCTTTTTGAAGTTTGCGAAATTTTCGAAGGTCTTCTTCTGAAGTACAGTGATTGTATGACATAATAATTCTTCCTTTCGATTCTTAGTATATCCGATAATGTGACTGGTAAACAATAGTTTTGAGAAGGAATAAAGCCTGTCAGAAGTATACAATACGGAGCAGACGGCCCGACTCGTATATTCTTGGCAAGAAAGGTTGGAAAAAAGAAATCTTAACAGGAGGTTTGCAAGAGCAGAGATTTACAAAAAAGGACTCAGGCAATTCAGGAAATGGATAAAAAACAATGCAGAGTGAGAAAGGAAGTATAGCGTGGAATATAGAAAACTTCCTCATGGTGAGGAACAGATCAGCACAATTGGACTGGGGATGGGAAATATTTACTTATCACCGGACGATGTTGTGGAGGAAACATTATTTTACGCGGTGGATCATGGAATCAATCTTTATGATATGTGCTGCGGGAGAATGAAGGTTTACGAATTATTTGGACATGCAGTTGCAGGACGGCGTGAGAAGGTTTATACACAGATGCATTTTGGTGCGGTCTATGAAGATGAAAATTATGGGCGCAGCCGGAAACTGGAACTGGTCAAACGGTCTTTTGACAAGATGCTGAACGCGGTCAATACGGATTATACGGATTTTGGCTATATTCATTGTATTGATGAGGAAAATGAGTTTGAAGAAATCATGAATAATGGAACATGGGATTATGTCTGTTCCTTAAAGGAGCAGGGAGTCGTACGGCATCTTGGATTTTCTACTCATACGCCTGCAATGGCGCACCGTTTTTTGCAGACCGGAATGGTGGATATTTGTATGTTCAGTTTGAATCCGGCCTATGATTGTGGCCTGGGAGAATTGGGAAACGGCCGGATGGAGGAACGTGCCAGACTATATCAGGAAGCAGAACGTTTAGGTGTGGGCATTACAGTTATGAAGCCTTTTGCGGGTGGTCTGCTGCTGAACAGGGAACAGTCTCCACTTCATATGACACTTACTCGTTTTCAGTGCATACAGTACGCTCTGGATCGTCCGGGTGTGTTATGTTGTCTTCCGGGAGGAGGATGCGTGCAGGATATCAAAGATGTGCTTAAGTTTTATGAGGCAGACGAGAGTAGGAAGGATTATTCCATTT
>JAUNOI010000043.1 GCA_030531165.1 Lachnospiraceae bacterium | reverse complement strand
CCAGACAGCTTTGCAAATATTATGATGAAAGGAATCTTACAGACATTGATCATTTGCCAAAAGTACAGAAGAAGAATGTATTGATTTTAAAATATTATTCTTTTGAAAACTATTTTTTGAATCCATCTGTAATGGCGCAGTTGGGGATCGTGGCACAAGAATCTGATTTTTATAAAATTTTGTTTGATAAATGGAATGCATATCTTCACAAGATCAAAAGCGGGAAACACCTCATCGAAATGATAGGACAAGATTTTGAATCACCTGAAGATATGAAAGATCATATGGAAGAAATTAAAATTTATGTGCGCGGTCATAATCTTTTTGATATTTTTTATGGTCCATATAAAAAAGTTGAAAAAGAACTTCTGAATAAATATATATCGATCGCACCGAGAGAAGACTTTCAGGATATTTTAGATGCAATTGACAGTTTTATTTATTTTCAAAACAGAAAAAAGTGATAAAGTAAATAGGAATCGAAACACAAAAATGAAGGAAAATCGAGAAGGTATTGAAATTCAGGCTAATCTATAATTTAAATCGGTATTTCGCGTATAGATTGGGCGATATAGAAAAGACTTCTCTCTTTTTCATTTCACGGCATATTTTATTTGTTTATTCTGACAGAAAAAAAGACGCAAATAAGTTTTGTTATTTGCGTCTCGGATTTTCCTGCTTTTGTGGCCATCCTTTTATGTTTCCATTCAAAATTGCCCGGAACATTCTCTCTCTGGCACCAGGATGGTCTTGATTTAATTGCTTTACCAAATCTTTTGCATATTCACGTTTTGTATATCCATCCATCGGACAAGGACTTTTTGCGACAGGTAGACTCATTTTATTGCGAAAACCGATAATATCCGCTTCACTGACATATAATAACGGGCGGATAACAGTGAGATCCATTCTGTCCAGATATGTGACGGGTGAAAAACAATGCAGTCTTCCTTCAAATATCATAGATAATAATAATGTCTCTACTACATCGTCTTTATGGTGTCCATAGGCAACTTTATTGCATCCCAGCTCTTTTATTTTTTCATTTAAAGCGCCTTTTCTCATTTTCGCACATAAAGAACATGGATTCGTCTCTTTTCTCTGCTCAAAAACGATATCTGCAATATCTGTTTTTACGGTTACATATTCCACTTTTAACTGATCGCATAATTTTTTTATCTCATTTAAGTCAAAGTTACCCCATCCAAGAACTACTGTAACTGCAATGATTTCGAAAGGATTCGGATAGAAAATTCTTAAATGTGCTAATGCGTATAATAAAGATAAACTGTCTTTTCCACCGGAAATTCCAACCGCAATCTTATCCCCCGGCTGGATCATCTGATAATCATCGACTGCTTTTCTTGTATAACTTAATAGTTGTTGTAATTTCATAACGATTCACCTTACAATCCTTCTGTTAGAAACATGCGCTGTCCGGTACACTGAAAAAAAAGACAGTCAATACAAATATGTACGGACTGCCTTTTTCATCTTATGACAAATTAGTTGTTGATTAATTTATCGTCTTCATTATTCCAGCTGTAAAGTTTTCTGATTTCTTCTCCAACTTTTTCACTTGGATGTTCAGAAGCTAACTTTCTCATAGCACGGAAGTGAGCCTGTCCACCTGCAGGTGACATATCTAATAAGAAATCTTTTGCAAATGTACCATCCTGAATATCGGATAAGATTTTCTTCATAGCTTTCTTTGTATCTTCTGTGATGATTTTTGGTCCTGTAATATAATCACCATATTCAGCTGTATTAGAGATAGAATATCTCATTCCTGCAAAACCAGACTGATAAATTAAGTCTACGATTAATTTCATTTCGTGGATACATTCAAAGTAAGCATTTCTTTCATCATAGCCGGCTTCTACCAATGTCTCAAAACCTGCCTGCATTAATGCGCAAACACCACCGCAAAGTACAGCCTGTTCTCCGAAAAGGTCTGTCTCTGTTTCTGTTCTGAAAGTTGTTTCAAGAACACCTGCTCTTGCTCCACCGATTGCTAATGCATAAGCTAAAGCGATATCCAATGCTTTACCGGATTCATCTCTTTCTACGGCTACAAGACAAGGAACACCTTTTCCTTCTAAGTATTCACTTCTTACTGTGTGACCAGGTCCTTTTGGAGCGATCATTGTTACATCAACACCTTTTGGAGGGTTGATTAAACCAAAATGAATATTGAAACCATGAGCAAACATTAACATGTTTCCTTCTTCTAAGTTTGGTTCGATAGATTCTTTATATAATGCCTGCTGTTTTTCATCATTAATAAGAATCATAATAATGTCTGCTTTTTTTGCTGCTTCTGCTGCTGTATAAACTTCAAATCCCTGTGCTTCTGCTTTTGCCCAAGATTTACTTCCTTCATATAATCCAATAATTACGTTACATCCGGATTCTTTTGCATTTAAAGCATGTGCATGTCCCTGGCTTCCATAACCAATGACTGCAATTGTTTTGCCGTCTAATGCAGCTAAATTACAATCTTCCTGATAATAAATATTTGCCATTTTCTTATTCCTCCTGTTTGAATCATAAAATAATGTATGTAGGTTAAAATTTGGCAGATTTTAACCAGTAAAATCAGGGTAAACGGTGGGTTTACTCTAAGTATTACTCAAATTAGCAATCTTTTTGCCACGCCCTAAACCGGTCAAACCGGTGCGGACCATCTCTAAAATATCAAAACCGTCCAATAAATTAATAAATGCTTCAATTTTGTTGACATTACCGGTCAGTTCAATAATCAGTGAATTCTTGCTGACATCGACAATTTTCGCGCGGAAAATATCGGCGATCGCAATAATCTCCTGCTTCTCTCGCTTATCAGCTTTTACTTTTACCAATACAAGTTCTCTACATACAGAGTCATGAGTTTCCAACTGCATGATCGTTACGACATCTTCTAACTTTTGAAGCTGTTTTTCAATCTGTTCCAGAATCAGGTCATCTCCTGAAGTAACGATTGTAATTCGTGTATACTTTGGATTCTGTGTGATTCCCGCAGAAATACTGTCAATATTATAACCTCTGCGAGTAAATAAACCTGCCACACGGCTTAATACACCCGGTGTATTGTCAACTAATAATGATAATACAATCTGTTTCATAAAATTTCCCCTTTATACATAACTGTTCATATTTTACCAACTGGTATTATGATTGTCAAGTTTATGATTTGATGCAAACGTTCTTCATCAAATTCTTTTATAGGAATAACTCAGTCAGATCAAAAGTCCAACTGAGTTATCAATAATAATAAGGTCTATTCAGTTTGTCCGCTTTCGGAAGGAGCTTCTGTTGCAGTAGGAGCTTCTGTCGTTGGTTTTGGAGTCGCCGTTGTAGCAGGAGCTTCTGTTGTCGGTTTTTTCGTTGAAGCAGTGCTCGATGGTGCCGTTGTCGACGGAGCACTTGTTGATCGATGCGTTGAGGAGGTACTTGAAGTACTGCTTGTAGCAGGGGCGCTTCTCGTCGAATGCGTGCTGTATATTTCCGAATCCTCCTGGTATGATTTGCTTTCTGAGCTTCCATCACTTGCAGATTCAGAGATATCACCGAAGTCTGTCGAATAATCAGCATCATTATCGCCCATGCCATAGATGAAATTCTTCAGTTTTGCTGCATTGGCTTCCAGGTTGATAATAAATACAAACATTCCATTTCTTCTGCCCATTAAATAAGTTCCTTCGTATGGTAATCGTAAAGATTCGATTTTGGACGAATCTAATTTCATAATAGTACGAACAAGGCGCTGAATCATAGCAGAATTCAAATCTGTAGAAACATCACTCATCATACTCGTTGCAATGCTTAATACGTCGCCTGTACTTTGTTTTTTTATTTTCTTAAGAATCTGCTGGATCACATACTGCTGTCTCATGCATCGTCCGAAGTCACCATCTCCTAATTTCGGATTGGTTACTTTACGAATTCTGGAATAAGCCAATGCCTGTGAGCCGTTCAATGTATTTTTACCGACTTTGACGTTTCTGTACTTCTTACCTAAAATAAAACCTGTATCTTCTGCGCCGGTATTATTCAGATAAGCAACTTCTTCTTCTGTTAATTCGATATCAACGCCGTCAATCTCGTTAATCACCTTTTTAAAGGATGAAAAGTCTACAATTACATATCCGTCTAACTTAATTCCAAAATTAGAAGTTATCGTCTCTGCCAGTAATTCAACTCCGCCATATGAATAAGATGAATTAAACTTATCCATACCGTGACCTGGTATATTGATATACATATCCCTCATCAGGGAAGTGATCTTAATCTTCTTTTCATGCATATCAAGTGTTGCGATCATTGTAGAATCAGAACGTTCGTTTGCATTTTCATTTTCACGTCTGTCAGAACCTACAACTAAAATATTAATAATGTCATCATCCTGTACTAAATCTTCGTTGTTGTCAGATATACTTGCTTTACTTGTCTCTTTAAAGAATCCCATAACTGCATCGTAATATCCCCATGTTGCGCATCCGCCAATACATATGATCAATGCCAGTGCAAATAGTACACGGAAAATCAACTTTTTCTTACTCATAATATCCTCCTTAAATTACACATAACAATAGAATATACCTATTTTTAACATTATACAACATTTTTTTTACTTTTGTCGTTTATTAAAAAAAAATTAAGAGAAATTAAGAGTTTTCACATAATTTTTGAACAAGTTTGACCGCATCTGCAGCGTCCTTTGAATATCCGTCTGCACATATTTCATCGGCAAAACTCTGAGTAATCACGGCTCCACCGATCATCACTTTTACATTCATATTTTTTTCTTTTACCAGCTCCACAACATCTTTCATCCGCATCATCGTCGTTGTCATTAAAGCGGACAATGCGATAATTTCAGCATGGTGCTCTTCTGCTGCTGCTACAATACGTTCTTTTGATACATCCTTTCCAAGATCGATGACCTTGTATCCATAGTTCTTTAACATAAGAGCAACAAGGTTCTTTCCAATATCATGAATATCCCCTTCAACAGTCGCAATAACGATAGTAGCCTTTTCCGCTTCATCTTCATCTCTTGAAAGCATCGGTTCCAGATACTCAATTGCCATCTTCATCGTCTCTGCGCTGGAAATCAACTGTGGAAGAAAATATGTCTGTTCTTCGAATAGACGCCCTACTTCATTAATTGCAGGAATTAATTCTTCATTAATAATGAATCCGGGTTCTTTTCCGATACTAAGTTCAGCTTTTACCTCGTTTAGAATGGACTTTTTATTCCCTTTCAATACACAATGAAATACATCCGTTCCCTTTTTCTCTTTTTCCGCTGTAGATCCTGAAGAAACCGACTCTTTTTCCGAAAGACGGTTCATTCGTTCGATATATCGGATATCGGCGTTTTCTTTGTTCAATAATAAATCACTGGCATATGCGGCGTTCATCATGATTTCACTGGATGGATTTGCAATAGCCATTGTAAGGCCGTTTTGAATTGCCATCGTAACAAAAGCGGCATTTACATATGCACGGCTCGGAAGACCAAATGAAATATTGGACAATCCACCAACGGTTGCAAGTCCCAATTGCTGTTTACAGTACGCGATCGTCTCAATTGTTTCAATTGCTGCGCGTTTATTGGCTCCAACTGTCGCAACTAATCCGTCGACAATAATATCTTCTTTATGGATTCCCAGTTCTAATGCACGATCCAGAATTGTATGGATGATTTCTTTCTTTTCATCAATATTTTTTGGCAGTCCCTTATCCGATAATGGAAGTAAGATAAACATTGCTCCATATTTTTTTGCTATCGGAAGCAGAGATTCAAATTTTACTTTTTCCAGGGAGATGGAATTGATCAATGCACGTCCGGGATAGTGGCGCAAAGCAGCTTCAATGACGTCCACATGACTGGAATCAATGCAGAGCGGAAGGTTCGTTGCAAGCGTGATTTCTTCAATTGCACGAAGCATCATCTCTTTTTCATCGATTCCATTCATACCCATATTGACATCCAGAATATCTGCACCCATTTCCTCCTGCTGCTCTGCCATTTCAATCACGATTTCCATATCTTCCTCCCGCAAAGAAGCCTGGAGTTTTTTCTTTCCGGTTGGATTAATTCTCTCTCCGATCACTAAAAATGGGCCGTCAATATCGATTTCCTGAATCTTTCGTTCCGAGGCAAGAATGCGTTTTCGCTCGGCAGATACAGGGAGTGGTTTCAGATGAATGGTTTTTTCTACCAGTTTCTGAATATGTTCCGGTGTAGTTCCGCAGCAGCCTCCTATGATTGCGGCACCTGATTGAATCAGTGCAGGTCCAAAGGAAGAAAATTCATCCGCTTTCATATCATAGACCGTTTCTCCATCAATGAGTTTTGGAAGTCCTGCATTTGGTTTCGCCATAATCGGCACATTCGCATATCTTTTCATTTCAGCTATAATTTCTGTCATTTCATCCGGTCCGGTTGAGCAGTTAATGCCAATGACATCCGCTCCCAAACTCTGTAAAACGACAACTGCAGTTGCCGGATCCGTTCCGTAAAGTGTTCTTCCATCTTCATTGTATGTCATCGATACTATGACCGGCAGATCACAGATTTCTTTAATTGCGATCAAAGCGGCTCTGGATTCCGCAAGACTCATCATCGTCTCTACGATAAAGAGATCGACTCCCGCTTTCACAAGAATTGAGGCCTGTTCCTTATAAATATCGATCAGTTCCTCTAATTGAAGCACCCCCATAGGCGCGAGGCTTTCACCGGTCATCGTCATATCTCCGGCGATCAGAATATCATCGTATCCTTCCGCTGCTTTTTTAGACAGTCCGACTAGTTCCGTATTCATTTCGATGATTTTATCCTCCAGACCATATTCCCTTAATTTTAACCGGTTGCCGGAAAAGGTCGGAGTCAACAGCACCTGAGTACCTGATTCAATGAACTGCTTTTGAAGAGAGATTAGAATATCCGGATGTTCTAAGATCCATTGTTCCGGACATATACCGGTCGGCATCCCAGCTTTCTGCAAATTGCTCCCTGTCGCTCCATCCATATAAAGCGGTCTGTTTTCAATTAATGAATAAAGTTTTTCTTTTGTCATGAATAGTCCTCCATTTGTTCGATAATATCACAAATCAGTTGAACACGATTAAATGGTGTCATAAAATAATATCCGTCTGCAATTCCTTTTAATTTTTGGATCATATCCAAAGAAATCGTCTTTGCAACAGCTTCTGCCTCGTATCTCGTCATATCCGGATCGTATTGGGCAACGACCTCATCCGGAACGAAAATTCCTGGCATTTCATTTTTTATAAATAAGGCATTTCGATAGCTGACAAGCGGCATAATTCCGCACAAAATTTTCGTATTGAGCTTTGCCTTCATTTCTTTGATTCGTTCCACATCGGAATCAGAATAAATAGGCTGTGTTAAAAAATAGGATACACCGGCATCTATTTTTTTCTGCATACGTTCGATTACTTTATCTAAATTTGCCTGATTTTGATTCAATGCACCTCCATAAGAAAATGCATCGTCCACAAACAGTTCCTGATTAATTTCCTTTACATAATTCATAAATTTGATCGAATTAAAATCAAATACCGCTTTTGTTGTGTTGCGTTCACCAGTTGGAACAGGGTCTCCGGTAACAATCAGCATATTTCGAATTCCATTGATATGCGCTCCTAAAATGGTAGAATGCATGCTGATGCGGTTCCGATCGCGGCATGCGATATGCGGCATAACCGGGATATCGACCATGTTATGAATTCTACTTGCAAGTAAAAATGAATCTGCTCTTGAACGGCCGAGCGGAGAGTCCGCCAATGTAATAATATCGACATTTTGGTGCTTCAATTGATACGATCCCTCTAAAAGTTTTTCCTCATTTTGATCGAATGGAGGATCGAGTTCCACCGCAATTACGGTTTCCCCTTTTTCCAGCTTCTCAATAAAGGGATTATTTTTTGTCTTCGAGATAGTCACATTTCGGACGGAATTTATTGTTTCTTTCTTTTGAACTGGCTTTTTCCCATTCAAAATTTTGGATAATGCCCGGATATGCTGCGGTGTTGTACCACAGCAGCCTCCCAGGATATTGAGACCAAGATCTGCAATGTCAAGCATTTTATCTGCAAAATACTTTGCTCCGTCAGAATAAATCGCTCTTCCTCGTAAAATCTGCGGATAACCGCTGTTAGGAAGTGCCATAATGTACTTTTCTTCTGCAAACGTCTGATTTTTTAACAGATCATACATATGGGACGCCCCGATCAGACAGTTACATCCATAACAATCGATCGAATCTGTCTGTGCAGCTTCCGCAAATAGCCGTTTGACACTAAATCCTTTGCTCGTATAACCGGTTCGGTTCAACGCAAAAGAAGCCATAATAAAAGCATCCGGGTTTTTTTGTTTGATATATTCTGCTGCCCACCGAATCAACGAAAGATCGGGAAAGGTTTCGAAATCAAATATTTCAATGCCGCATTCTAAAAATGCATCGATTAATAAGCGGTATTCTTCTTTCTCATCAAAATCGTATTGATGGAATAGATATTCCGCAATTGGACCGATATCTGCAGCGATCCATGCAGACATTCCACTTTCTTTTATTGCGGATTCCGCAATCCGGCATGCTGACCGAATGGAATCACAGATAACTGCATTCTGCTTTTTCCGGGATTCATATCCTTTTGTTAGCGCAAATCCGCGATTGACTGCAAAAGTATTGGTTCTAAGTAAATTTGCTCCGCTTTGTAGATATTCCATGTGAATGGACTTGATCTTTTCCGGATCTAAAAGATTATAATCTTCTGCGACTCTGCCATTTTCGGAATTTTGCGAGTCAAAATAAGTCCCCATGGCACCATCCATGATCAATATATGCTCTTTCAAATAATCTCTAATCTTCATGTTCTTCTCCTGTCAAACGACGAAATATACAATGTTTTTGATCACATAGGTGACAAGAATGTTCCGTTACACAGGCGTGAGTTCCGATTGTTCCAAAAAAAATAACTGTCTTAGAAGGAACCAGCGCACAGAATTTATTCATGGATATCGGGAATTGATCCCACGACATCTGTAATCTAGGAAGAAGTTCTCGAATCTCTCCTTGATCACAAAAATGCATGTTTTCTAAAAACTGCCTTCGATCTCTGTAAATAATTTCCTTTAGCTGTTTATACGAACAGGATAATAGTTCAAGGCTCAGACATTCTACCGCATATGCCTTTGAAAATTGTCCCTCTCTCTGATAATCTTCCATCAGCCGGTCTGGTCCGGTTCCTAACGAAATAACACCCGTCATCTTATTCCTATCAAAATGATCATATTCATAGTATAACACCGGTTGAATGCATTTTGTCATTTTTTTATATACTTCGACAAATAAATGTTCCTGGTTATCAAAGTGGAAGCGAGTTTGTGCCGATATAAGCTCTTTTTGATTCAGTCTAAGATACAGGCGCTTGTATTTCATTATCTTCTCACTTTGCTTCCTTTTCCATCGCGGGATGCCAATTTTAAACGATGAAACTCTAATGTCTTTCCTTTATAATCGATCGAATCCTGACCATCTTCTATAGGGAGATAGACTCCGCGTATTTCATCATTTTCAGCAAGTTTCATACCTCTTACACCAATTGCGCCGCGCTTTTTCGACGGTATCATTTTTAATGGAAAGCGCAGAAAATATCCCTGTCCGGTCTCTAATATAATTGTTTGGTCATCCAACGCCTGTTTGATCAGTCGAATACAGAATAACTTGTCATCTTCCGAAAGTTTTGTTGCAGATACCGTTCTTTTTGACATCAAAAATTCTGTCCCGTCGACAAGCTTTGCCATACTGTGTTGTGTAATAAATAATAATTTTACCGAAGACAGTTCCTTTGAAGGAATGCATGTGATGATCGTTTCCTTACTGCTGTCATATTTACACAAATTATCAATTGGCGTTCCTTTATCCCGCAACCGCCCTCCGGGAATTTTTATAACATCCAGCTGGTGCATCATTCCTATATCTGTAAAGAAACACAGCTTATCCGTATTTAAACACGGAATGACATATTTATACTCTTTTAGTATAGTTTCTTCATTTCGATGAAAAGTATTCTGATCGAATGTTTTGGAATATCCAAAACGATCCATTACAAAATAAACCCGTTGTTCCTTGATCGGATCTTCTTCATAGACCGCTTCTTTTCCATCTTCAACGACTGTTCTTCGTTCTAATACGTATTCTTTACGAATTTTATCCAGATCCTTTTTGATTACCTTTTTCATTGATTTCGGGTTATTTAGGATGTCCTCATATTCTGCAATTTTCTTTCGGATTTCTTCATACTCTTTTTTTAGGGCAAGAATTTCTAATCCGATCAGGCGATACAAACGAAGTTCCAGGATCGCGGAAGCCTGACGCTCCGTAAAATGAAGCTGTGAAGCCTGTTCTTTCGATTCTTTGGATTTGAACTGGATCCTGTCCGTGGTACCATGTGTAAGACATCTCTTTACATCGTTCAGGCTTTTGCTGCCACGGATGATCTCAATGATCAGATCGATGCTGTCACATGCCTGTATCAAACCTTCTTTTACCTCTTTCTGCTCATAAAGTTTATGGAGCAAGGTCGTATATTTTCTCGTATTTATTTCATAATGAAACTTTGTATGTTCCTCTAAAATCCGTCTTAAAGACAGAGTTTCTGGACGCCCGTTTACGACCGCAAGCATATTGACACCAAACGTATCTTCTAATTTTGTCTTTTTATAAAGAAGATTTTTCAGACGATCTATATCCGCATTCTTTTTCAGCTCTAATACAATTCGAATGCCCTCTTTCGATGATTCATTTGAAATATCGACAATATCCGTTGTTTTCTTATTCTCGATCAACGACACAACATCGGATAAAAATTTGCTGATATTGGCTCCGATCATGGTATATGGAATTTCAGTGATGACCAGTTTATCTCTGGTACCGCGTTTCCCTTTTTCAAATTCGACTTTCCCGCGTAATTTGATCTTTCCAGTTCCATTTGTATAAATGGAAGCCAGATCCTTTTTATTAATGACAATGCCTCCGGTTGGAAAATCCGGTCCCTGGATAAATTGCATTAAGTCCTCTATGGATGCCCGCGGGTGATCCATGTAGTATTTTTCTGCATCAATTACTTCTGCAAGATTATGTGGAGGGATATTCGTTGTCATACCGACTGCAATTCCTTCTGCACCATTGATAAGGATATTCGGCACACGTACAGGAAGAACTTCCGGTTCTTTTTCCGTTTCATCAAAGTTCGGAATAAAATCTATTACGTTTTTGTCCAAATCTGAAAGATAGACATCCTGCGTAAATTTCTTTAATTTTGCTTCTGTATAACGCATGGCTGCCGCACCATCACCCTCAATCGATCCAAAGTTGCCATGTCCATCGACCAAAGCCATCCCTTTTTTAAAGTCCTGCTCCATAACGACCAATGCTTCGTAGATGGAACTATCACCATGCGGATGGTATTTACCCATCGTATCTCCTACAATTCTCGCGGACTTTCGGTGTGGTTTATCAAATTTTAATCCCAACTCATTCATGGCATATAAAACTCTTCTTTGAACGGGTTTTAAGCCATCACGGATATCAGGAAGTGCTCTTGCGCAAATAACGCTCATCGCGTAATCAATATAAGACTTCTGCATCACTTCCGAATATTCTGCTTTTATAATCTGTTCTGCCATCGTAATGCTCCTTTCCTTTAAATATCGAGTGTCGCATCTGATGCATTTTCATAAATAAACTGACGACGTGGAGGCACATCGCTTCCCATCAGCATAGAAGTTACCGATGAAGCCATGCGTGCATCTTCAATTTCTACCTGCTTTAAAACGCGTGATTCCGGATCCAGTGTTGTCTCCCATAATTGATCTGCGTCCATTTCACCCAGTCCTTTGTATCGCTGCAGGGTAAACGATCCTTTATGAGTTTTACGATATCGAGCAAGCGCAGCATCATCATACAGATATTCTTCTTTTCCACGCTTTGGAATCGCTTTATACAACGGCGGCATCGCAATATACACATGTCCATGCGTGATCAGATCCGGCATAAAGCGATAGAAAAAGGTTAAAAGAAGTGTTGCAATATGTGCTCCATCCACATCCGCATCCGTCATAATCACGATTTTATGATAGCGCAGCTTGGAAATATCAAAATCATTGCCATATCCTTCGGAAAATCCACACCCAAAGGCATTGATCCTCGTTTTGATCTCTGCGTTGGCAAGCACCTTATCCATCGTTGCTTTTTCGACATTCAAAATCTTGCCTCGAATCGGCAAAATTGCCTGTGTACGCCGATTTCTTGCTGTTTTTGCAGACCCTCCTGCTGAGTCCCCTTCGACGATGAAAATTTCACATTCCTCCGGTTTTCTGCTCTCGCAGTTTGATAATTTTCCATTGCTGTCAATGGAAAGCTTCTGACGGACGAGCATATTCGTCTTAGCTTTTTCTTCCGCCTTACGGATTTTTGCGGATTTTTCTGCACAGGATAATACTTTCTTTAAATTTTCAATATTTTTATCAAAATAAATGACAATTTCTTCACCGGCCGCTTCAGCAACTGCTTTTGCTGCATCTGGGTTATCCAGCTTCGTTTTTGTCTGTCCTTCAAATCTTGGATCCGGATGCTTTACTGAAATAATGGCCGTCATTCCATTCCGCACATCTGTACCCGTAAAATTCGCATCTTTTTCCTTTAAAATACCCAATTCTCTGGCATATTGATTCATGATCATCGTAAACTTTGTTTTAAAACCGGTTAGATGCGTTCCGCCTTCTGCGGTATAAATGTTATTACAGAATCCCAGGATCGTCTCTCCAAAATCCTCTGTATATTGAAATGCAGCTTCTACTACAATATCACCAGACTGACGCCTAAAATAAACCGGCTCATGCAGCGGGTTCTGCTTCTTTTCATTTAATTTTTTCACATAAGCACAAATGCCATCTGGTTCATGATACGTAATATCGACCTCTTCACCCGAACGTTTGTTTGAAAAATAAATCGTCAGGTTCGGGTTCAGATAAGCTGTTTCATGCAGACGGTTGCGGATCATACTTGCCTTAAAATATGTTTTTTCAAAAATCTCTTCGTCTGGCAGGAATCGAACCGTTGTGCCGGTCTCGCTTTTTTTGCATTTGCCGATTACCTCTAATTCAGAAACAACTTTTCCCCGTTTATAACGCTGTCGATATACTTGCCCATTTCGCCGGATCGTCACTTCCAGCCATACGGATAACGCATTGACAACCGAAGCACCGACTCCATGCAGACCACCTGATATTTTATAATTACTTTGTTCGAATTTGCCTCCGGCATGCAGTATCGTAAATACGACCTGAACAGCTGGAAGTCCTGTCTTATCATTGATCTCGACTGGAATTCCCCTTCCGTTATCCGAAATAACTGCTGTACCATCTTCCTCTAACGATACGGCAATCTCATTACAATATCCGGCCAGATATTCGTCCACGGAATTATCTACGATCTCATAGATCAGATGGTTTAATCCCTTTGTGGAAACACTGCCGATATACATCCCGGGCCGTTTCCGAACAGCTTCCAGCCCTTCCAGGATTGATATACTATTGCCATCATAAGTTTGTTTGCCCATATTGCACACATCCTTTTTATAACCAATTTTTTATTGAAATATCTTTTGATACTAATTTTTTGTTTTTATAGTTATCAGTATTCTAAATAATAGCATAGTTCACCAAAAAAAAGCAACCGCATGTTTGCAGCCGCTTTTTTATCATATTTTTATGTTACAGATAAATAAATTATAAAATTAAATTTGGATTTCTCCATCAAATGCAACTGCAGCAGGACCTGTCATAAAGATCGTATTCTTTTCTTCGTCATAATCAATATGAATGGTACCCCCAAGTAATTCAACATCAACGGAAGAATCCGTATATCCATTTAGAATGCATGCATATACGCTGGCACATGTACCAGTTCCGCATGCAAGTGTCTCACCGGCACCTCTTTCCCAAACGCGCATCTTAATGTGTCCGCGGTCAACGACCTGAATAAATTCGATATTCGCTCTGTCAGGAAACATCTCATGATGTTCAAATTTCGGACCAATCTTTTCAATTTCGATCTGATCCGTACGATCTACGAATAAAACTCCATGCGGATTTCCCATGGACACACAGGTGATCTTATATTCTTTGCCATCCACAACGATCGGTTCAGAAACGATGATCTCCTTGTCAGAAACAGCCGGAATGTCTGCCGGATTTGTAATCGGTGCCCCCATATCGACTTTCACCATAGTAACCGTTCCGTCTTCAACGGTTAAATCCAGATATTTGATGCCTGCCTTCGTTTCGAGGGAAATAAAGGTTTTGTCCGTTAAACCATAGTCATAGACGTATTTTGCAATACAGCGAACGCCATTGCCACACATCGCGCCCTCCGATCCATCAGAATTGTACATCTTCATACGAAAATCAGCGACCTCCGATGGGCAGATCAAAATCAATCCATCCGAGCCGATTCCAAAATGACGATCACTGATCTTGATCGATACTTCTCCCGGATTCTCTACTTTTTCCTCAAAACAGTTCACATATACATAATCATTGCCGCATCCATGCATTTTTGTAAATTTCATTGTGTATTACTCCTATCTTTTATAATTATAATATAGAATATTCTCTTTTTACAAATTCAATAAAATCTAAAACAACCGGTGCAAAAAATTTGTTCTTTGCATAAATCATATGGAGAGTCCGACAATTTTCTTCTTTTATTGGTATCTGCTTTACATTTCCTTTTGCGATCGCTTCTTTTACTTCATTTGTCTCTGCTACATATGATATGCCGAATTCACTGGACACTAACGCCAAAATAGCAAGTTCATCCGATGATTCGCATAAAAAATTCATCTTTAATTTCTGATCATAGAAAATCTTCCTTGTATATATGCCCATGTTGGAAACACGGTCATAAGCAATAAATGGTGTATCCTTAAAATCACGCAAAGAATAGCGTCTTCCCTTTTCTATTTCAAAATCCGGCGGTGCAATCAGGATCAGATTCTCCCTGATAATCTGAAAAAATTCCAAGTCAGGTTCATTCTCCTCATAAGAGCCAAACACAATATCAATATCATTATTATGAATCGCTTTAATCATCGAACCGGTAAATCCCTCTTTAAAGCTAAACGTGATATTCTCATTATCCTTCTCAGAAAGAAACTTACGGACCAGTTTTGGAATGTAATTATGTCCAAATGGAGATATATATGCGATATTGATATGCCCAAAATGATTGTCTAACATTCCATGAATGTGATTCTTTGCCGCATCGATCTCATCCAGAATCGTATTCACATATTCTAAGAAAACCTGACCATACTTTGTCAGAATAATATTCCTGCCCTGCTTTTCAAAAAGCGGAACCTGCAGTTCTTCTTCCAGCAAAGCCATCGACTTGCTTAAGCTCGGCTGTGCTACATGCAATTCTTTCGCTGCCTTATTATAATGCTGTAATGTTGCGATCTTTTGAAAATAGATTAGTTGCTGTAAAGTCATTGATATCTCTCCTTTGCTTGATTATATCATAATCAATTGCTTTTTTCTATCAAATTTTTAACAGTTTCATATTTGAAAAAAGTGTGTGAAATGTTACACTATTAATAACGTATATTTTAAAACACTAAGAGGAGGAACAAATCATGATTCCAGTAAAAGTAAGAGATGTTGAAATCGGAACAGGAAAACCGAAGATCTGTGTATCTAACATTGGAAAGACAACCGAGGATATCTTAAAATTAACAGCCGACTACAACAAAATTCCTATGGACGTTATGGAATGGCGTGTAGACTGGTACGAAGATGTAGAAGATACCGCTAAAGTAATTGAAACAGCAAAAGCAATCCGCGAAGCTTTGGACGACTCAAAGCCATTATTATTTACCTTCCGTACCTCAAAAGAAGGCGGCGAATATTCACTTCCTGATGAAGCTTATGCAGCACTGAACATCGCTGTCGCTGAGAGCGGATATGTTGATCTTGTTGATGTAGAGATCTTTACAGGTGATGAGATTGTTGCGGATATGATTGAAAAGATCCATGCAGCAGGCGCTAAGATCATCGCTTCTAACCATGATTTTGATAAGACACCATCTCAGTCCGATATCGTTTATCGTTTAAGAAAGATGCAGGATATGGGTGCTGACATTCCTAAGATTGCAGTAATGCCTACATGTAAAAAGGATGTTATCACATTACTTGCAGCTACAGAAGAGATGGCTACAAATTTTGCTACACAGCCAATTATCACAATGTCAATGGCAGCTCAGGGAAGTGTTAGCCGTTTAAGTGGTGAATACTTTGGCTCCGCACTTACATTCGGCGCAGGTGCAGCAGCTTCTGCCCCTGGACAAGTCAGTGCAGATCAGTTAAATGATGTCTTAACAGTCATTCATAATTTCTTATAAAATAAAACGAAACAATTGAGCGGCAAGATTCTACAAAAGAGTTTCTTGCCGCTCATTCTTGTATGCTAAGCGCTTTTAATATTTCACTCAAAGCAAGGTCTTTATCGGATGATTATCATAAAATAAGACACCCCTTTCGAAGTGTCTCATTCGTATACGCAGGATCGTTCCAGAGATCTCTATATTCTTCTCATACATGCCACTCCAAGTGCATTCGGACCAACATGACATGCAATTTCAAGCGGAAGATCCGTCAAGAAAATTTCAAATTCTGGAAATTCTTTTTCCATTTTGGCTTTTAACTCCAATGCTCTGTCAGAGCAGTTAGTATGTGCAATCTGCAAATACACTTCCCCGGCTTCGACATATGGGCGATAGCGGCCATCTAGGTCATCACGCAGTGCATCCATCATAATCTTAAGTGCCTTTTTTGTTCCGCGACATTTGGAAAATGCGTCCAGTTTTTCACCCTGAATCTGTAAGATTGGTTTCAAGTTCAGTACATTTCCGATCAGAGCGGCAGCAGGCGTCAGCCGTCCGCCTTTCGCAAGATATTTTAACGTGTCGAGTGTGATATAGATACTACAGTCCAATTTCATATCCATTAATACAGCGCAGATTTCTTCTGGATTTTTGCCCTGTGCAATCAATTTTTGTGCATCTAAAACAGCTTGTCTCTGACTGACCGATATACGCTGCAGATCCAGTACGTAGACTTTTCCTTTATAATCTTCCTCTGCAATCATCATACACGTCTGGCAGGAACCGCTTAAACCACTGGATAATGGAATATAGATGACAGCATCATATTCTTTTAATAAGCTGTCCCAAAATTCCGTATAAGACCCATACAGAGGCTGAGAAGTTGATAATGTTGTACGATCATCTGTCAGCATCTCATAAAATGTCTCACTTGTCATATTAACATTCTGCATATATTCTTTACCATTTATAATAAATGGAACCGGCAAAATGGGAATCCCGAGACGCTTTGCCTCTTCCTGTGTAATACCCGCAGCGCTATCGGTTGCAACAACTGTTTTCATTTATTTTTCCTCCATCTTTTGATTCAAATCAATATCCATATTATAACATTTTTGACGAATAGTTTAAATAATGTTATTATAATTTCCATATATAAACTAAGTTTAAATTAACGAAATCAAATGCGATATAAGAAAGGATTTTATTGTGAAAACATACTGGAAACGAAGTGTATGTCCATATGATTGTCCTGATGAATGTGGACTTTTGATAAAAACGAATGGTAAAAGAGTGTTTCAGGTAAAAGGTGATCCGAAACATCCGGTTACAAAAGGATTTGTATGCAGAAAAATGAATCACTACGAAAAAACAATTCATAATCCTGATCGAATTTTAACACCATTAAAACGCATTGGTAAAAAGGGAGAAGGACATTTTGAACCGATCAGCTGGCATGAAGCTTTAGAAAACATATCAGATCACTGGAAACAGATTGTTCAGCAATACGGTGCACAGTCCATTCTTCCATATTCCTATGGTGGAAATGAGCATACCATTCAAAACAAATCAGGCGAAGCGTTCTTTTATAGATTAGGAGCTTCCAATCTGGAACGGACGATCTGCGCAAAAGCAAAAGGCGAAGGATACAAACAAATTCTCGGTGCAACACAAGGTACCGATCCTTCTGCAATGGAAAATAGTGATTTCATTATTATCTGGGGCTGTAATGCCGCGGCCACATATATTCATGCATATCAGAATATTGTAAAAGCAAAGAAAAAAGGAGCCCATATTGTTCTCATTGAAACTTATCAGACCCCGGTTTCTTCTATAGCGGATGAGATTTATCTTGTCAAACCAGGCTCTGATGGAGCACTGGCATTATGCATAGCGTATTATATGAAAGAAAACCATATGCTGAACTATGATTTTATGAAAAAATATGTATACGGATGGGAAGAATTTCTTGACTCTTTAGATCATTATGTTCCTGAAACTTTAGCTGAAATTTGCGGATTAGAATCTGCACAGATTGAGTGGCTTGCCAATACATTCTCGAAAGCTCAACATCCTTCTATATTGATTGGATCCGGATTATCTCGACATGGAAATGGTGCGATGAATGTTCGTTGCATTATTGCTTTACAAGCGTTATCCGGAGCACTCGGAGACCGGTTTGGAGGTGTAATTGGTGAACTTTCGACCGGATATGCCCTCAATCGGGATCTGGCATCCAGACCGGACTGGAGACTGCCGAATACCCGGACGATCAACATGAATCAGATCGGCGATGCCTTATGCAATCTTGATCCACCGATCAAATCGATATATATATATAATGTTAATCCGGCGAATACAGCCCCCGGACAGGCTAAGATCATAACAGGACTAAAAAGAGAGGATTTATTTACAGTGGTTCATGAGAGGTTTATGACTGACACCGCCCGTTACGCGGATATTATTCTTCCTGCAGATACTTCTGTGGAACACTCTGATCTGGCAACTCCATATGGACATCCCGTATTGCAACGGAGTTACAAAGTGATCGACCCTTTGGGGGAAGCAAAAAGTAACTGGGATGTATTTTGTCTTTTGGCAGAATATATGGGATTTGAGGAAACTATGTGGAAATTATCCTGTGAAGAACTGGCAGATCAGATCGTCGATGAATCTCCACAATTAAAACAATTATGGAATGAAGATGCTTTTACCCGCTATCAAAATGGATACGGCGTATTGTTGCCGGCAGATGATCCGTTGCATTTTAAAACTCCGAGCGGTAAAATTGAATTAATCAATGAACGTCTTGGAAGAGAAGATCGGATTCCCCATTATAAGGGAAATTATGGAGGCAAATATCCTCTCAGCCTGGTGTCCGCTCCTCATGTGCAGACATTGAATTCTACATTTACCGACCGTAAAGATCTCATTGAAAAACGCGGTAACATGTGTTTGATGATCCACCCGAATGATGCGGATGAACGCGGCATCAAAGATGGCAATTTTGTTAAAGCTTATAATGACCATGCCGAAGTAATTTTTAAAGCTTCTGTCACAGAAAAAGTAAAACAGGGTTCTGTTATCGCAGAAGGTGTTTTTCAGTCTGGACAATCTTATAATGGACTCACGGTAAATGCCCTGATGTCGCAGAAATTGACGGATTATGGAAACGCGTCAACCTTAAATGATAATACAATTGAAATCGAAAAAACGAAGTTCGAATAAATTCGGACTTCGCTTTTTTTCTTTTGTTTTATATCTATTCGTATACAAATACTGGTGTTCCTTTTTCAAGAACTTGATACAACGCAGCTGCATTGCCTGACGGCATATTAACGCATCCATGCGAACCGTTTCCGCGATAAATGCTTCCTCCAAAACTCGATCTCCATGAAGCATCATGGAATCCGACATTTGTCGTAAATGGCATAAAATAATTTACTGGAGAGGAATATCCCTGACCGACTAAATTCGTATCACGCTCTTTGTACATAACCTGATATGCTCCGGTCGGCGTCGAACGTCCTTTCGTCGGATCTCCGGTTACGATGGAAGAAGATAACACTGCTTTTCCATTTTTAATAAATACCATAGACTGGCTTGAAATATTGACGCATACATACGTATCATCCCAGTCAATATTGCCTTTTTTACGACAGACAGCCTTATACATATAAACCGGCTCGCGTTTGATGTCCTTTCCGGCTTTAATATTTTTCATGAGTTTTTTAGCTTCTTTTGTCTGGCTGATCTTCCAGCCATAAGAACCGAAATATACTTTGTGTTCACCGCCCGACGCATCCTTGATCGTACGAATCGTGGAATATGTATCATATTTCTTTGCAAGATCTTCGATATAATTTAATACTTTTTTATAACTTAATGATGCATTACAATCTTTATCGAATTTAATCCAGTTTTTAATCAAGGTTTTATCAACCTTTTCCGTC